>DATBVH010000581.1:0-3295 GCA_036515395.1 Candidatus Angelobacter sp. | reverse complement strand
CTTTGGTGACGAGAAAATTATCCCCGTTTTCGTCACTGCGCCAGACCTGCCCGGATTGCACTGCTTTGACCATGAATTCCAGAGTAATGAGTGAGGCTTACATCGGTCAATGGCCGCGAACCACAATCAGCAATCAGCAGTCAACAAAGCCATCAGCATTCAGCATCTTTCCGCCGTCGCTTTCTCCGTGCCTCCGTGTCTCAGGGTAGGTTTTATCTCCGACTTCTTACTCCGGCAACTTCCCGCTCAGCAACTCTTCCAACCCCGCAGCCGGGCAGCGCACGCCCACATAAAAAGTCCCGAACAATGCATACACGGCGCTTACCTCATCAAAGCGCATCTCGTAGATCAGCTTCTTGAAGATCAGCGGATCATCCGCGAACAGGTCTACGCCCCACTCCCAATCGTCAAAGCCGATCGATCCCGTGATGATCTGCCTGACGGTCCCGGCGTAACGACGACCGACCAGCCCATGCTCTTCCATCTGGCGCTGGCGCTCTTCAATGGGCAGGCTGTACCAGTTCTTGTCTTCGCCGCGTCGGCGGTCCATGGGATAGAAGCAGATATAGCGGTTAGGCGGAATCTGCGGGAACAGCCGCGGACGCATCGCCTCGGTCTGGCGCTTGATCGTCTCTTCGATTACCTCATTCCACTCCGGTGAATGCGGCTGAGTTCCCTGCTCACGCAAGGCACGATACATCTTAACGGACGAGTCATACAGGCCAAGCTCAACCACAGACAGGTAAGACGTGGTCTGCTCCAGGTAATCGCTCAGCCGCAAGCGGGAAATCGCCAGTTCGGCTGCTTTGAGCTGGTCAAACGAGTTGCGGAAATGCACCACCAGCAGATCGCCTTTATGGCCGAGCAAAGAAAAGATGGCAGTCTGCCCGGCAACATCGCTTTCCATCTTCAGCAGCGCGGCTGAAGCCTCTGCCGCAATCTCATGCTGCTGCGCCGGGCTCAGCTTGCGCCATTCCGCCCAGCGGAAGCGAAACATCTGGTGCAGCACGCTGGAGCCTTCAAGAGTAAGCGGTACCGCATGCAGATCGTTGCCTGGAATTTTCATCTCTGCTTTAGTGGTGGTTGCCATCTTTACTTTTGCCCTCTTCCCTATGCCTATTGTGATTGTAAGCCCGCTGCTTTAGATTTTGTGTCATGCCCGTTGCAAAAACATCCGCTGCCAAAACCGCTGCTGCCAAGACTAAGTTCCGACCGAAGCCACCTGCCAAAGCCGCTCCTGCGAAGTCCAAACCCGCCAAGACCAAAGCGTCAGGTGGCAAGTATGACCCGCTGGCCCCGCAACGTGTTCAGGACATTCTAGATCGGCTGGACCAGCGCTATCCCAATGTCCGCTGCGCGCTGCACCACAACAGCGCATGGGAGCTGCTGGTGGCCACCATCCTATCCGCCCAATGTACCGATGTGCGGGTCAATATGGTTACACCCATATTGTTCCAGAAATATCCCACTCCGCAGGCTTTTGCCGCGCTTAAACCCGAGCAGCTTGAGCCCGATATACGCTCCACCGGCTTCTTCCGCAATAAAGCTAAATCTCTCGTGGGGGCAGCCAAAGGCGTGGTGGAAGAATTCGGCGGCCAAGTCCCGGACGACATGGACAAGCTGCTCTCTCTACCCGGCGTGGCCCGCAAGACAGCTAACGTCGTGCTGGGATCATGGTTTGGCAAAGGCGTGGGGGTCGTGGTTGATACCCACGTCCATCGAATCTCTCGACGGCTGGAACTCACGAAGGCCGACGATCCAAAAAATATCGAGCAAGACTTGATGAAAGTGATCCCGCAGGCAAAGTGGATCGACTTTTCCCATCAGATCATCCATCATGGCCGCGCTTTGTGTATTGCCCGCCGGCCCAAGTGTGCGGAATGCCCACTGGAAAACATCTGCCATGCCGCGGACAAGACCTGGTCAACGGTGGAGATACACAAGACGGCCAAGCCGTAGAACCGTCAATTGACAGAATTCAAGAGCTCACCGCAGAGACGCGGAGACGCGGAGAAACAGACAGATGCGAAAGTTGTTGCTGCCGATTCACTTTCTGAGCGTAGTGCTCGCCTTTAGCCAGGCTTCTTCTGGTCCGCCTGTCATTACTGATCCCGCCCAGATCACGGCGAAGCAAAAATTTGATATCCAGCCCTTTCCTATCGAAAAGCTTTACATGACCCACACAGTCGGTGACAGCACATTGTCTCCCGACGATAAACAAATCGCCTTTGTCACCAACATCAGCGGTCGCAACAACATCTGGCTGGTCTCATCACAGAGCGGCTGGCCTACGCAGCTTACCGTCAGCAATCAGCGCCAAGCAAACATCGCGTGGTCGCCCAAAGGCCGCTGGATTGCCTACAACTCTGATTATGACGGTAATGAACAATGGGACCTCTTTTTAGTCTCAACCAGCAATGGACAAGTGGTGAACCTCACCAACACTCCCGAGGTGTCAGAGGAAGGCGCGGCATGGTCGCCGGACGGGGAAAAACTTGCGTACAGCGTGAAACCAAAACAATCGCCAAATTATGAAATCGATACCATTGAAATTCTGACCAAAAAAATCACGCATGTAACCTCCGGCACGCCGGCGCAGCTCAGCAATTTGAATCCAATATGGTCACGGGATGGAAAGCGGATCGTCTTTACGCAGCAGGACGCAGCAGGCAAAGATGCCAACATCTTTATCGTCAGCGCTTCCGGCGGTAAGACCACGAACCTCACGCCGCATCAGGGCGAGCAGAGTTTTTTTGCCAGCGATCTTTCACCCGATGGTAAGACCGTGTTGATCACCTCAAATGCTGCCAACGGCTATCAGAATGCTGCGCTGCTTGACATTACGAGCAAGAAGATCACTTGGCTAACCGCGGATAAATGGGAAGTAAGCTCAGGAAAGTTTTCTCCCAATGGCAAGCAGCTCACGTGGACCGCCAATATTGACGGCAGTCAGGATATTTATGTTTTCGATTTGGCTACAAGGCAATCGCACGCGCTGCCTGTGGCCAAGGGGATCAATGCACTGGCTGGCGCTGAGACTGCTTTCAGCCATGACGGAACACGTTTGCTTTACACGCATAACGGCCCGAATGCGCCAAATGACATCTGGGATTATGACTTCGACAGCCGGAAATCATTGCAGATCACACACTCGCTGGTGGCTGGCATCCGGAGTGAAGATATGGTTGAGCCGTTCCTGATTCACTACACCAGTAAGGATGGCAAGTGGCAGATTTCCGCGTTTGTTTATGTGCCTTACAATGCAGAGAAAAACGGTAAGAATGCGGCAGTTATT
>DATBVH010000580.1:0-3340 GCA_036515395.1 Candidatus Angelobacter sp. | reverse complement strand
CGCGAAACGCATACGGATGCAGCGGTTTATCTGGTAAGGCTGGATTGATTTTTTTCTGAAATCCCGAGCAAGAGGATTGCTATATTTGGTAATTGAGTAATTTGGTAAATTGGTAATTTGAAATCCGTTCAATATATGTTTCCAATTACACGATTACCAATTTACCCAATGACCAAACTAGCTTTATGACTGACTGCCTCTTCTGCAAGATCATCGCCGGAAAAATTCCTTCTAAGAAGGTTTACGAAGACGATAAGGCTTTTGCCTTCGAAGACATCAAGCCGCAAGCGCCGACGCATGTTCTGATCATCCCCAAGAAGCATATTGTCGGGATTGATCAGGCTACTGAAGCCGACGCGGAATTGGTGGGCTATTGCCAGCTTGTGGCGGCAAAGATCGCCAGAGAGCGCAAGCTGGAGCACGGATTTCGCACGGTGTACAATGTGGGCCCTGACGCGGGCCAGACAGTTTTCCATCTGCACCTGCATCTGCTGGGTGGAAGGCAGATGCATTGGCCGCCAGGTTAGCACTCAGCGGTCAGCACTCAGCATTCAGCCAAACAAATTCGCCGCAGATTTTCGCTGATGAGCGCAGATCAACAAAAGGCAGCCGCGAATTTAGCGAACGAACACGAACCGAACTAAAATGATTCGCGTATTTCGAGTCATTTGCAGCTAGATTTGGGAACTAACTTGCTGATGGCATTGCGCAGTTGTATTGGCTAATTGCTAAGTGCTAATTGCCAAATGCTTTTTCATGCTGCCCCAATCAACCTCGACGCATTTGGGAAAGATCTCTGCCACACCGACGTCAACAGCGCAAACTGCGGTAATAGTTGGGCAAAGCCGTCGACCATCTCTTCAATTTCACGCCACTGCGCCGGAGTTAGGTCTTTCAGGATCGCCCGATGGTCCCTTACAGGCAGTCCGGACAGCAGGGCACGAGCGCGACGGTTTAACTCTTCACGCGCGGTAATAAATGAGGGTTCGGCGAGTAGACGTTTGCCGTCGAGCCAGGCAGAAGCCAGGTAGCTGGGAAATGGTGAAAGCGCGCGATACAGACTTATCACGGTCTTTGCCCCAGTAGTCTTTTTGATGTCGGAGTAGATCAGCCAGACCCGAAGGCCAGCTTCGCGCTCATTGGGCACATGCACACGCACCATCTGGGCCAGGGCTGAGACTTGCTTTAGCTTGCTCACTCTTCCCTTTTGTCCGCCAGAATAGCCGCGTTGAATCAGCCGTGTAAAAAGCGCCATCTGCGCGGTTGCGCGGGCAAACAGGCCGACAATGCCGCCAATGACCCTGATATCGGCGTTGGAGAATTTATCGGCGGAGAGGACAGCAGGCTGGTCAGAAAACGTCCAGCCGCCGCTGATCGCGGCCGAGTGCGCGATTTCCTGGTAGGCCCTTGCGGCGGTTTCAAACTCGCGGGAACATACCACGCTTTCCAGGTCTTTCCAGACCACTTTCAGGTATTGCGGGATTCCGGCGGAGAGCTTGAAAACGCTGGGAACAAACGGAAGATCGAATGCGGTGCGGATGCTTGCATACATCCGGCGTATTTCGGGCGTGACTTCATGTTCTTCATACGCGCGAGTGAGAGCCATGGTTGTGCCTTTATGGGAGATTGGACGTTTCCCACAGCTACTCAGTTGCAAGGAAATGGAAATTTAATCGCCCAAAAACAGTTGATGGAACGCGGTGCGGTGGTGGCAGTTGTAGCCGCCTTCGTTGTCCATATTATGCCAGGATGCACATTAGAGAGTTCGGGCTTGGAAGGCGAGATGTTCGGAAAATTAATAGTCCCTGAGGGAAGCGAACAGCGTGTCGTGAGAATTCCCTGACGCGGCATGGTTAGTGACACTCTGCGGGGGTCCTTCGACTCTACTCCGCTCTTATAGTCGTGGAGTTATGACTGACGATTCGTAGCCACAGCCGCTGATCAAACGCGATTGAAGGTATCGTCCGTATCGTCATCGGCACCGTGGCGGCGGAGAATGCTTACCAGGTTCTGCGAAAACGCGGAGCGCGGCATGACTACGTCACAACCGGCTTCCTGCGCTTTCACTTTCAGGTCACCCTGAACGTGAGAAACAAAGCCGACAATTGACGTGGCTTTCTTGTATTTTGAACGCATCTTGGTGATGACGGGCAGCGGCTTGATGCCGTTGCTGTTCAGGTCAATGATAATCAGAGACGGCTTTTCTTCTGAGCCTTCAGTCTTTTCCGCAATATCTTTATCGGTTTTAACGAACTCGACCTTCACGTTGAGCTTTCGGGAAACTTCCTGGATCTTGGCCACAAAGAAAAGATCGTCGACGAAGGCAAAAATCTTCGTCGGAGCGTCCACGCGCTGGGTAAGCGGTTCCATATTGGGACTGGCCTGGGCGCCATTGTGGAAACGCGCTCCCTGCATTGTGTTGCCATTGCCCTGGTTGCGATAGCTGTGGTCCATGGGGCCAACAAAACCCGGTCCGCCACGCCGTTGTCCGCCGCCGCGATTGTTGCGGTTCTGGCGGTTCTGCCCGCCGGGGCGTCCCTGGTGGCTGGACCCATTCTGACTGTTTTGGTTGTTCTGGCTGTTTTGGCCCGGGTTTTGCGAGCCAAAGTTCCGTCTGCGTCGCCGGGACTTGCGATTGCGCTGACCCTGCGGATTCTGCGGCGGTTGGTTCAATCCTTCATTCATTCGTATACCTGTGAGCTTTGATCTATCTGCCGGACTCCAAATGTGGTGACCCGCTATGAGCGAAATCCTCAAGGTCTGGCTGGAAGTCAGTCGGCTAAGTTTCGGAAAATCTTCGTTATATCTGCGCTTTATTCTAAAGTCTTATGCGCGAATCGTCGCACCGGAACGGGCGGCTACTGAAGACTCCGTGATGTTACCACGAACGTGTCCTGAAGCAAGCAAAAACTTGTAAATTTCCACCCGCCAAAGTCGGCCAATTAAAATTCAGATTAGGCCTTGGGGAGTGGTGGGCGCTATAGGATTCGAACCTATGACTTCCACCGTGTGAAGATGGCACTCTACCGCTGAGTTAAGCGCCCGATTCGCTGGGATATTGCTGCATCGGGTAAAACTATTCTAACAGAAGGCTTTTCCGGCTGTCTCGCCGAGCCACATTCCAGCTTAACGAAAACTTACGGATGCGCAAAAGCCACAGTATGGAATAAACTCTGTTGTCGGGGCTTCTGCTGGCCTCTCTGAAGACCTGCAACTTTTTGGTTGCCAAGGGGTTTACAGGGATGTGAGCAGCGTGGCCTTAAAGTCGGGTTTGTTCATGCCCACAGTTACCGGCAGGATGCAGGGTATTGCGGAGATGGCAGTAAGCCACGTTCCTTAT
>DATBVH010000579.1:0-3526 GCA_036515395.1 Candidatus Angelobacter sp. | reverse complement strand
CGAAGCTCGGTAGTTTCGGCGAAACAAGAGAGGGGATCCCTTCATGGCTGCGTTGGACGACAGCCGGACTGCGCTGGGCGACAGGGCTCGCCTTCGTGGCTGGATCGACTGAAGCACTGATTGCCATTCCCATCATTCTTTCCCCACAACGCGACGGAGAATGGCTGGCGTGGGCACAAAAACTGGGGATTGGGTTGGGGTTTCTCTTGTTGCTGCTCTTTTTTGTTGTGAGTTGGATCGCCGAGAGCGTTCTTCATCGCCAGACGCGAACTTTGGCAGCGGGGTGAAGCATTTGCGCCGTCTTCATCACATGCCTGTCCTTTCAATTTTGGGACATTCTTGGCAATTCTGCCAATTGCCTCATGAACTACTGCGTCGTTAAGCGTACGCGTATCATCTACTCCGATACACTTTCTATTGCCACAGGAGCGCTATGTCCAATAAACCGCAGTCTTATGCCAGCCATGCCAAGATCGATCCGTCTTTTCACTTTTTTGTGCTGCCCGTCCTGCTGATTAACATTATCGTCGTCGGTTATCTTTTGTTTCGTCATCCCGGCATCGGTGGCGCATGGCTGCTGCTGATTTCCCTCGCATTGCTAATCCTTGCCACACGGTTGCGTAGCTGGGCCACGCATCTCCAAGATCGCGTGGTTCGCGTGGAAGAGCGTATTCGCCTCGCGGCCATCCTGCCGGAGCCTTTACGCTCCCGCATCGCCGAATTGTCGGATTCTCAAATCGTCGGACTGCGCTTTGCCTCGGACGCGGAATTGCCTGCTCTCTTCCAGCGCGCTATCGAGGAAAAGCTCAGCCGTTCCGATATCAAGAAAGCCATTACTGACTGGCGTCCGGATTATTCTAGGATCTGATATCCCAATCGAACCAAAGTTGAAAAAGAGCTCTTCAATTAAGAGGGTGACCATTTTCTCTGTGTCCTCTGTGTTGAGATTTTGATTTTGACTTTTGAGTTTCTCCGTGCCTCCGTGGTGGATGTTTTGTTTTGGTTGCGGCTCTCCCGCATTTGCGCAAATCTGCGGCGAACCCCTTGTCATTGCCGCGAACATGCCCTCCTCATATACAATTTCCGTTCTCGTTCACAGGAGTCCCTTGCATGCGCCGTGTTCTGTTCACCGCACTCATCTGCCTGATCGCCCTGCTTCCCCTTTCCGCCGCCAGCCCTCAAGACGACGCCCTCTTCGGCTTCACGTCCGCCACTTCTCACACTGAGCGCGACTGGGAAAACAAGTTTCGCTCCATCCCTGATCCAAAAAATCTTCGTGATTACATGCAGCGGCTCAGTGCGCGGCCTCATCACGTCGGCTCGCCGTATGACAAGCAGAATGCCGAATGGATTCTCTCGCAGTTCAAGTCCTGGGGGCTGGACGCGCAGATTGAGCAATTCGACGTGCTCTTCCCTACGCCTAAAGAGCGTGTGCTGGAATTGACAGAACCAACGCGCTATACCGCCAAGCTGCAGGAGCCGCCCGTTTCAGTCGACCCAACGTCCAACCAGCAAAGCGAGCAACTGCCCACCTATAACGCTTACTCCATTGACGGCGACGTGACCGGCAAGCTGGTCTACGTCAATTACGGCCTGCAGCACGACTATGAAGAACTCGACCGGCTCGGCGTTTCAGTAAAAGGCGCAATCGTGATTGCCCGCTATGGCAACTCATGGCGCGGCATCAAGCCCAAGATCGCGGCGGAGCATGGCGCAATCGGCTGCATTATTTATTCCGATCCACGCGATGACGGCTACTTCCAGGATGACGTTTTTCCTGGCGGCCCCATGCGCAATGAAAATGGCGTGCAGCGCGGCAGCGTCATGGATATGCCGATCTATCCCGGCGATCCCACCACGCCCGGGGTCGGCTCCAAGGGCGACGTGAAACGACTGGCGCTGAAAGACATTCCCACGCTTACCAAAATTCCCACGCTGCCGATTTCTTATGGCGATGCCAAGCCGCTTCTAGCCGCGCTGAAAGGTCCTGTGGCGCCGGAAAGTTTTCGGGGCGCGCTTCCAATCACGTATCACGTCGGCCCCGGCCCGGCGAAAGTCCACCTGAAGGTCGCCTTCAACTGGGACATCAAGCCGGTGTATGACGTAGTCTTCAAAATTCAAGGTTCGGAATCGCCGGATCAATGGATCGTGCGCGGCAACCACCACGATGGCTGGGTAAACGGCGCGGAAGATCCCATCTC
This sequence comes from Candidatus Angelobacter sp., assembly GCA_036515395.1. Classification (GTDB taxonomy): domain Bacteria; phylum Acidobacteriota; class Terriglobia; order Terriglobales; family Acidobacteriaceae; genus Angelobacter. Next base: position 1,325 of record DATBVH010000579.1, on the reverse strand, counting down.
TGGCCAGATCGCGTTGCTGGAAGAAGCGCGCGCCTTGGGCGAACTCCTCAAGCAGGGTTGGAAGCCCAAACGCACCATTATTTATTGTGCGTGGGACGGCGAAGAGCCCATGCTGCTCGGTTCCACAGAGTGGGCTGAGTATCACGGCGATGAGCTTAAGCAGCACGCCGCTCTCTACATCAATACGGATGGCAATGGCCGCGGATTTCTTGGCGTGGAAGGTTCGCACTCGCTGGAGAAATTCGTCAACACTGTGGCCCGTGACATTACCGATCCGGAGAAGAATATTTCCGTGTGGAAGCGCGGTCAGGCTGCCCGGCTCACCATGGGCCGGCCGGAAGATCATAAAGACGCGCGTGCCCGCCCTGATCTTCGTATCGCTGCACTTGGTTCCGGCAGCGACTACACCACCTTTCTCGATCATCTCGGCGTAGCATCGCTCAACGTGTCCTTTACTGGTGAAGACGATGGCGGAATCTATCACTCCATCTATGACGACTTCTATTGGTTTACACATTTTTCCGATAAGGACTTCGTATATGGGCGTGCGCTTTCCCAGACCGTAGGAACCATGGTGTTGCGCTTTGCCGATGCCGATGTGCTGCCTTACGATTTCACAGATTTCGCCGATACCATCCACAAATACAATGACGAACTCAAGAAGCTGCTCAAGGACAAGCAGGAGCAAATCCACGATCGCAACCAGGACATAGACGATGGCGTATACAGCGCCGTTTCTGATCCGCGCCGCCCTACTGTCGCTCCGCCGAAGGAAGAGGTTCCGCCGTTCCTAAACTTTGCTCCGCTCGATAACGCGCAGAACAACCTTGATCGCAGCGCGCAACGCTACGCGAAAGCGCTGAAGGCATTTAACAACGCCAGCGGCTCGCAGCAATTGCAGGCGCTCAACGGCACATTGATTCAGGCAGAACGCAAGCTCACCAATCCTGACGGCCTGCCGCGCCGTCCGTGGTTCAAGCACCTTATCTATGCACCGGGTTTCTACACTGGTTACGGCGCCAAGACCCTGCCCGGCGTGCGTGAAGGCATTGAAGAGAAGCGCTATCAGGAAGCAGACAAGGAAATAGGCCGCGTCGCAAAGGCGTTGCATGACTATGCCGACGCCATTGACTCAGCCGCAGCTGACTTGGAGAAAGCGGAACACTAAGAAGATATTTCACCCGGAGACGCGGAGGCGCGGAGAAAAAGCCGAGTCGATTGCAAGAGGATGCAGCATTGCCGCAGATCAGCGTCATCAGTGTCAATCAGTGGTAAAAGACTACGGTACCCACGCCATCCCATCCGGCCCGGGACCCACATCAATA
>DATBVH010000578.1:0-3653 GCA_036515395.1 Candidatus Angelobacter sp. | reverse complement strand
GCTTTTTTCTTTCCTGAAGACTTTTCTCGATTGGAAGCTTCGGTCGTCTCAGTTCGCTTAGCAGAACTCTTAGAGGGACTTGCGCTGTTGGCTGCGACTGAAGAATTGCCTGTCGAGCGCGAACTGGGATTGGCTGACGCTACAACTACGCTAGAAGACGGCTTGCCAGTTTCCGGGTTGGGCGGCGCGTCCAGTGCCGCGGCACTGGCCTGATATCTCTGCCAGCCGGCAGCTTGGCCGCCGTCTTTTACGTAGGACCGCCACGCATAATTGGCGATCTCTTGACCCTGAGGAGTTCCTCCAGTCAGATTGGCGGCACGCGCCAGATACCAATAGCCGCGATACTGATCGCGATTTTTTCCATTCAACAGAGCCAGCCCCATGCCATAGACCAGCTGGGCGTTATTGGGATCGCTGGCCACAGCCTGCTCCAATGCCATGCGCGCCTGCGGATAATCTTCCATCGCCAGATAACTCAACCCAACAGCCCCATTGAGCATGATGGCCACTTGCTGTTTGAGCATCTGAAAGTTTCTATCCAGCATGCCTTCGGGTTTGGGCCATTGATCAATGCTGCTCATGGCTGCATTCAGCTGTGCCAGCTTGTTCGCCGCCGCGTCTTTATCGCGAGAGGCGGACGACATATCCTGATTGAGCACGGCCACGGCAATTGGATTGCCGGACGAGATGGCCAGCAGTTCTTTAGCTCTCTGCGTGCTCTGTGACTGATGCCCTAATCGAAAATGGTCCCAGACAAGAAATTCCAGCGCGTCCGTTTTCAACTTGCTCCCGCCTGCCATTGAGAGATACCGATCCATGGCGGTGATACGCTCTGAGATGGTCGATTGCTTGATCGCGTCGGCATAGGCGTTGATGCTGCTTTCGGCAGGTTGAGCTTGCGCGATGCAGGAAGTTCCGGCAAGCAAGACGACCAGGATGAAGAACAATCCAACCCAAGCCCGCGTCGGCAATTTCAGCCACTCTGGAAAGGCAGAGTTGTATCCGGAATTTTTGCTCTGCGACATGGGGTTCCTTGAATGGTGTGTATCTGCTGGTTGGATGCTTATACCTGTGCTGCTGCTGGTTAGAAACTCACCTAAACTAGGGATTAGGTATGAAAAAATGCCAGCAAAGAAAAAGGGCAGGGATTGCTCCCTGCCCCTAAGTTCAAGATGAACCGAGTAAACTTTTTAGACGTTGCTCAGCACGCGCTCGCGCGTTTCCGCATCCTGCCGCTCTTCCAGGCGCGAACCAGGCAGCGCGACCTCCAGCACTTCTTCAATCGTGCTAACGAAGTGCACGTTCAGCCCTTCAAGTTGTTCCGGCGTCAGATCTTCTTCCACGTTCATGCGATTGTCCGCGGGGAAGAGAATGTCTTTCACTCCAGCCCGCTTGGCGGCCAGGAATTTTTCCTTCACTCCGCCGATCGGCAGAACATTACCGCTCAGCGTCAACTCACCAGTCATTCCGGTCAGCGGGCGCACTGGCGTATCTTTTAAGAGCGAAACCAGCGCGGTCGCCATGGTCACTCCTGCTGAGGGACCATCTTTTGGAATGGCGCCTGCAGGTACGTGGATGTGAATATCGTGGTCCTTGAAAAATTCTTCAGGGATCGCGAGCTTGTCCGCGTTCGACCGTACCCATGTTAAAGCCGCCTGCATGGACTCCTGCATCACCTGGCCGATTTGTCCAGTCATGGTGAAGCCGCCCTTGCCCTTCATCTTGTTGGCTTCGATGAAGAGAATGTCGCCGCCCGCCGGCGTCCAGGCCAATCCCACGGCTACGCCGGGACGCTTGGTGCGCTCGGCAATTTCTGTGTCGATGCGGATCTTAATGCCGCCCAGAAATTCCTGGACGATCTCCCGCGTTACCACGAGTTTGTCGGTGTTGCCTTCCGCAATGCGGCGCGCCTGCTTGCGGCAAACCGTGCCGATGTTGCGCTCCAGGTTACGCACGCCTGCTTCACGCGTGTAATGCCGGCTGATGAACCGGACAGAATCTTCTGGAAATTCAATCTGTTCTTTGGTCAGGCCGTTTTCTTCAATCTGCTTCGGAATGAGATAGCGCTCGGCGATGTGGGTCTTATCATCTTCGGTGTAACCCTGAAGCTCGATAATTTCCATGCGGTCGCGCAACGGCTCCGGAATGGTATCGAGCATGTTGGCCGTGCAGATGAACAGCACTTTCGAAAGATCAAACGGCACGTCCAGATAGTTATCGCGGAACGTGGAGTTCTGCTCAGGATCAAGTGTTTCCAACAGCGCCGATGAAGGATCCCCACGGAAATCGCGTCCAAGTTTATCCACCTCGTCCAGGACGAAGACAGGATCGTTGGTTTCTGCGCGGCGCAGACCTTGCATGATCTGTCCCGGCAAAGCGCCGATGTATGTACGGCGATGGCCGCGAATTTCCGCTTCGTCATGCACGCCGCCCAGTGAGAGGCGCACAAATTTCCGCTCCAGCGCGCGTGCAATGCTGCGCCCAAGCGAAGTCTTGCCCACTCCGGGAGGTCCGACAAAGCAAAGGATTGGGCCTTTCATGCTCGGCTTGAGCCGGCGCACGGAGAGATAATCCAGAATGCGGTCTTTTACTTTCTTTAGATCGTAGTGATCCGCATCCAGCACTTCAGCTGCTTTCTTGATATCCACCACAACGCCGCTCGACTTGGCCCACGGCAAAACCGCCAGCCATTCAATGTAATTGCGCGTCACAGAGTAATCCGCCGCCATCGGTGACATACGGGCCAGCCGGTTGAGTTCCTTGGTGGCTTCTTTCTTTACTTCTTCCGGCATGCCGGCGGCTTCAATCTTTTGCCGCAATTCCTCAACGTCACGCTGGGTTTCATCCTGCTCACCCAGCTCTTTTGAGATGGCCTTCATCTGCTCGCGCAAATAGTATTCACGCTGCGACTGCTGCACCTGGTCCTGCACTTCATTCTGGATCTTGTTGCGTAGTTGCTGCACTTCCAGCTCTTTGGCCAGATGATGATTGATGGCCTGTAAACGGTGGCTTACGTCCGGCGTTTCCAGTATTTCTTGTTTGTCTTTGGTCGATAGAAACGGCAGCGACGAGGCGACAAAATCCACCAGCCTGCCGGGTTCTTCAATGTTGATGGCTACTGTTTGCAGTTCATCGGAAAGCGTGGGCGAACCAGCTACTATCTGCTGGAACAGGGTCAGGACGTTGCGCTGCAACGCCTCCACTTCCGGCGACGGTTCCGGTTCCGCATCGGGAATCGGCTCAACGTTGGCACGTAGGAAGGGCGTAAGCTGGGTAAAGTCCTGCAATTTGCCGCGGGTCAAGCCTTCCGTAAAGACGAAAAGGCTCTGGTTCGGCATCTTGACCACTTTATGGACGGTGGCCAGAGTTCCAATGGCATATAGATCGGTGGGTTGCGGTGCATCCACGCGGGCTTCACGCTGGGCCACCACCAGGATGGTCTTTTCTTCCCCCAGCGAATTGATCAGTTGAATAGAGCTTTCGCGTCCTACCGTTAATGGCAGGACCGCATGGGGAAACAGCACAGTATCACGGACCGGCAGGACCGGTATGCTCTTCTGCTGCTCCTCAGTCAAAGTTGGGCGCTCATCGGGCGTCACAGCTATAGGCTCTATTTTGGTAGTCGATTTTGTTTCAGACGCCATAAAATTTTA
>DATBVH010000577.1:0-13839 GCA_036515395.1 Candidatus Angelobacter sp. | reverse complement strand
ATACCTGGACGAGGAGGCCGGTTTCGTCGAGCAGCTCGAAAGCGCGGCGCGCCTTGCCCTCGGTGAGCATCTTGGTGAGTTCGTCGCGGATGCGTTCGCAGCTCACCGCATGGATGCGGGCGGCTTGAGCGCGGATGGCGGCGGCGGTGTGCGATTCGAGTGCAAAGCCGAAGCGGGCGGCAAAGCGCACGGCGCGCAGCATGCGCAGCTTGTCTTCCCCGAATCGCTGATGCGCCTGGCCGATGGTGCGAATGATGCCCCGCTTCAGGTCTTCGCGTCCGCCCACGTAGTCGAGGACTTCGCGCGTGTCGGGATCGAGCAGAAGGCCGTTGATGGTGAAGTCGCGGCGCTGCACGTCAAGGCGCGCGTCTTTTGAGAACTGAACTTCGTCAGGATGGCGGCCGTCAGAGTAAGCGCCGTCACTGCGGAAGGTTGCGACTTCAATAGCGTAGTTGTTGGGCTGGCCCTCAGGAGTATCGCGGCGCACAGGCACCAGCACAACGCCGAACTGAGCTCCCACGGCAAAGGTCTGTGGGAAGATACGGATGACTTCATTCGGCGTGGCGGATGTGGCAACGTCATAGTCGGCGGGTTCGCGATCAAGAAGCAGATCACGGACGCAGCCCCCGACGAGATAGGCGGAGAATCCGCTTTGGCGCAGCGTGTGCGCGATGCGGATAGCTTCAATCGCTTTGTCAGACGAAAGGTGCAAATTGGCCTCAGGGGCTAAAGCCCCGATTTTGTTGGACGGAACTTTACGCGGCCTTAAAGGGCCGCTCTTCCACCGGCAAATCCAATAATATTAGATGTATGACTGAGAATTACATTCTGGGGATTGAGAGTTCGTGCGACGAGACGGCTGCTGCTGTCGTAAGCAACGGCGAGCATGTGCTTTCGAACGTTGTGTCGTCGCAGATTGCCACGCACCAACCTTACGGCGGAGTGGTGCCGGAGTTGGCTTCGCGTGAGCATTTGCGGGCCATTGTTCCCGTGGTACGGCAGGCGCTGGCAGAAGCGGGCAAGAGTTATGAATCGATTGATGCAATCGCTGTCACACAGGGGCCCGGGTTGGCTGGTGCGCTGCTTGTCGGCATCAGTTATGCCAAGGCGCTGGCGTTTGCGCTGGAGAAGCCGCTGATTACCGTGAACCATCTTGAAGGGCATATCCACGCGGTGTTGCTGGAGGAAAAACAGAAGGGAAATTTCCAGATTGATTTTCCTTTGCTGGCGCTGGTGGTTTCCGGTGGGCACACGCACTTATTTCTGGCGGAGCAGCGCGAGCAGGGCTGGAGCTACAAAAACATTGGGCGCACGCGTGATGATGCCGCCGGCGAAGCCTATGACAAAGTGGCCAAGCTGCTGGGACTCGGCTATCCCGGTGGGCCGGTGATTGATGCATTGGCGCTCCATGGAAATCCCAAGGCGGTCAAGTTCGTTCCGTCGCAGATCAAGCATGGCAATCGTGGAACGCCCAAGGCACAGCAGACGCCGTACGATTTTTCATTCAGCGGGATCAAGACCGCGGTGCTGCGCTACGTGGAATTGGAAGGAATGCGCGAATCGATCACGGCGCGCCAGCAGGCGCTGGCTGGGATCGGCAAGCCCACCGCCGCAGAAGTCCTTGCGCTCTGCGATAAGAAAACTCTGGACTTGGTTGCATCTTTCCAGCGCGCTGTGGTGGAAGATCTTGTGGGCAAGACTTTGCAGGCAGCCGAAGAACGCAACGCGCGCACATTGTTTGTTACCGGCGGCGTTGCTGCCAATCGAGAGTTAAGGGAGACATTCGCCAAGGCAGCGGCAGAGGCGGGGCTGGCAGTTTATTTTCCATCCCGAAAACTTTCGACGGATAACGCGGCCATGATCGCGGCGGCAGCGTTTCCCAAGTTGCAGGCAAATGATTTTGCCGGAGAAGATTTTTCCGCAGAGGCATCGCTGGCGTTACGGTAATACAGAGATCGAGGCGGCGCGGTTAGGTAAGTGCCGGCAACCCGGGGAAGAGGCTTTCCAGAGCCTGATCGAGCTGTTCTTCAACATTCAGGTCTTTGTAGATAATCGTGTGAACGCGCGTATCGAGCGGAACTTCAGTTGAAGGTCTTGCCGCCAGAACAACAATAGGAATAGCGGCTGTTTTTCCATCGGTTTTGAGGGTATCGATAAGTTGATAGCCGCTAAGCTGAGGCATCTGCAGATCCGTGATGATCAGATCCGGTTGCATAGTTTTTAACGCGTCCAGGGCGGCAATACCATCTGTGGCAGTTTCTACGTTGAAGCCACGGGTTTCCAGAAAGCGGCACACTGTGTGCCGGATGAGCATTGAATCGTCGATAACGAGTGCAAGCATAAACCTACGCAGTCAACAAGAATGACTTTCATGGTCTTTCAATTCCTAAAAACATGCACTAAAACAGCATAAGGACGCAGCTGGAAAAAGACAGGAAATCGCCCGTACCAATACGACCGTCATTGAGCCGCCAGCGCTCGGGAAAAACTCAGGCTTCTTCCGGCCTGATGTTCTCTTCAATGGCCATGTCTTTGAATTCGCTCGATTCAAAAACGTCGCCACACTCCTGGCATTCTACAAATTCAGCGTCTTCTTCGCGCGCGACTACACGCACGCGGGGATGCTTGCAGGGTTTCTCCATAGGTATTGGTTCGGGAGGCCGTTTCGAGATAGATGGGTTCTGGGTTGAATTCATGTTCGGACCAAGGCGCACTTCTACCAATGCCTGTTCTCGAATAGCGGGTATTTTAAGCCTGTCTGGGCGGATGTCAAGTGGTTCTGCGGATCGGGGAATTGCCATATAGCAGGGAATGGATGATGAAATCCAAGACCGGGTTGCTGCTATTTAAGGCATGGGATAGATGCCGGAGGAGCGCGCTTTTTCCACCATCACTTGAGTAATGGTAGAAGGGGGATGACTGGCCATGCCGCTTTGGGCTGAAGCAACGGCAGCTTCAAAAGTGCTTCGCCCTGTGAGGGCAACATCGATAAGAAGAAACTTAGATGAGCCCTCGGCGACCCGCACACCGGCATATGCATGACCGGGAACGATCACGATGCTGGCATCCATTCCAAGATTCTCAAAAAGTGAGGCATACATCACGGCGGCATCAATGCAGTTGGCGCTGCTCTGGGTGAGGCTGATCCGCGGCATGCGGACCCGCTCGCTGATTCCTTTGTGATCGCCCAGCGTGGAGGAACTCTTTACATACGAAAGCCCCATTCGTTGCAACGCATTGAAAATGGCACGGGCCTCGCGATAGGTTTCCTGCTCCTGCTGAGCGGCTGTCTTCCAACTTTCATATCCCGGCAAGCGACGGTCTGCAGTATATCCTTTGGCGCGCGAAAGCGCGCTTTCAACGATGCGGTCATGCGGTGTAACCCATGAAGCGATGAAAGAAGCGTACTTAAAGCCGTTTCCCCAGAACATATCTTCCGCCGAGCGGAGCCTCACTGGCACCGTGGTTTCATACGAACTATGGGAAGCCGTATCGGTAATCGTGACCTGGGCAGTTGCAGCCGTGATCTCGTGATTTTGATACAGGCGAGGCAGGAACGCAGGCGCAAAGACCATGGTTTTCGTTGCGCCGGGAGCAATCTCAACCGTCTGAATCTCTTCGTCACTCCAGCCTGGGATCCTGACGCTGATGCGGCGGAACATCGATTCCGCCGATGTGTTGGAAAGTGTCACCGAAACCACGCCAAAGGTCCGGTCACCCTGACGCTGCAAAGAAGCGTAGTTGGCAAAAACGGGATAAATCTCACCGTCAATGCCAGCCTGGATTTTATAGGTCGGCGAAAGCTGCCTGATGGGGGCTGGTGGACGCAGATCGCCGCGATCTGTTCCGGCGTCACCGGCGAATGAACGCAGCGCGAGCGGCAGACTTAATAAAAGTGCTGCGCAAATACCCGATTTCATCCGAGAGAGCATGCATTTTGAAGCATAGAGGCATGCTTGGGAAAAACAATCGAGTTTACGCCTTAAAAATCTCTGTAAGGCGGCGTGATGCCATTAGGCAGAGTAGAGTTGCATGAGCTTGTTCAATTTATCCCAATTTTGGGACAAAGCGGCGTAAAGAAATCCATAATTAAGTATCTAAGCGTAATCAAGTTAACGTAACTTATTCATTCTTTACAGTTTCCGACGTGGAACTCTGATTGCCAAGGCACAGGGCATAGACAGCAGTGGGGGCACTGATAGACGTATAGGGGTACTACGCCCTTCCTGTTGTCATTTCACCAACTTCACCAACCAAAATGGAGAGAAGAGAATGAATACAAAACTGCGCTACCTAGCGGTTCTGGCTGGGTTCTTGGGGCTCCTGCTGATGTTTAGCACCGCCGCTTCGCCCCAGGGAATCACAACAGGATCAATTTCGGGCACGGTATATGACCCACAGAAGGCCGTTGTTCCTGGAGCTAAAGTCACGGCTGTCCAGGGGGAAACTGGCAGCAGCTTCACAACGAAAAGCACCGGGGAAGGTTATTTCCTGATTGCCAACCTCCCGATAGGAACCTACACGCTGACGATTGAAGCGCCCCAATTCAGCAGCCGTAAAGTCAGCAATGTTGACGTTAACTCTGGCCAGAATCACAATGTGGGCGGCCAGGTATTAAATGTCGGCGTATCCTCCGAGTCGATAACCGTGGAGGCTTCTGCGCCTCTGATCGAAACTGAGTCTGCCCAAATTGGTGGAACTTTTGACACCCAGGCGGTTTCGCAGCTGCCAAACGCAGGAGCAGGCTTCGATAACCTTGCCCTTTACGTGCCCGGCGTTGCCAATAACGGAGCCACCAACTTCAGCAACACCAATGGTGCAGCCATTGCCAACAATGGTTTGCGCGGCCGCTCGAACAACTTTCAGATTGATGGTCAGGCCAACAACGACAATTCTGTAGCTGGCCCCAGTGTCTTTATCAGCAATCCCGACGTGCTTGGCGAAGTGCAGATTGTGTCCAACAATTTCGGCGCCGAATACGGACGCAATACCGGCACGATCGTGAACTATGTTACCAAGTCCGGCACAAATGCTTTCCATGGCAGCGCCTTTGAGTACAACGAGGGCAACTGGAGCTTCTCACATCAGAATGGCCAGAAGAATCCCCTGCTGGGCTTTTGCCCCTCGAACGCATTTCCTGGAAGCACGACGCCGTTTGCAACGAAGTGCAATGAAGCTGTGATTCCGCGCTTCGTGGAAAATCGCTTCGGTGGCACTTTTGGTGGCCCGGTCGTTAAGGACAAGGTATGGTTCTTCGCCAGCTACCAGAATGACCGCCAGCGGGCAAAGTCGTCGGCAACATCGTCAAGCCTTACGCCAACGCCGGCCGGAATCTCTGCACTGGCGGCGGCATTCCCGGGAAACAACGGGGTGTCGGCGCTGCAGCAATTTGGTCCGTACGGTATCAAGGTTGGTAATCCAACACCGGCGGGCACGATCCAGAACCTGGCCGTTAGCAACGGGAGCACGAGTGTAACGGTACCCTTTGCCTTCGTAACCCGCACGGTAGCCACTCCGTTTGACGACACGCAAATCACAGGTCGAGGTGACTGGCAGATCAGCAGCAAAGACCGCTTCTTTATGCGCTACGTCTACCAGGACAACATAAATGCCGTCGGTTCCGGAACGATTTCAAGTGGCGCTTTTGTGGCGGTCCCGGCCCACGATGAACAGTATGGCTTTGACTACACCCGCGACTGGTCTACGCACCTGGTGCAGCAAACCCGCGTCGGCTATTCAAAAGCGGCGGTTATATTTGCAGGCGGGGAGGCCTATCCGCAATGTAGCATCGCCAACGTGACCGCGTGCCCGCCCAATATTGGGTTTAGCGACACCGTAAACTCATTCACGACTTTCGGATTAGCGACGAACCTGCCTCAGGACCGCCAGGTACACAATACCCAGTACCAGAGCAACCTTACCGCGGTGGTCGGCCACCATAACTTTAAATTCGGCGGCGAGTTTGATCACCAGAGTTCACCCAATCACTTCCTTCCCGCCATCAATGGTGGCTATACATTTTCATCGACAGGTGCGGGAGCGACATACGTAAGCGCGGTGAGCAAATTAATCCAGGGCACGAGTTCCACGCTGTCTCTGACCAATGGACCGTTTAACTTTGATTTCCGCGAAAACGATACCGCTTTTTATGCCCAGGACGATTGGCGCATAAAATCCAACCTCACGTTGAATATTGGACTGCGCTGGGAGTGGGACCAGCAGGCAATCAACATGCTGCACGACCTCAGCGTACAGAATGTAGCCGCTGGGTTCTGGAAAGCAGGCTTGTCCCCGAACATCACAGAGATACCGAAAATTCCCGAAGACCTCAACAACTTTGGCCCCAACCTTGGCTTTGCCTGGACACCGCGCATCTTGCAAAAGCTGACGGGACATGAACAAACCGTCATCCGCGGAGGTTATCGCATAGCCTATGATCCCGCGTACTACAATATTTTCCTGAATATTGCCACATCAGCGCCAGTGGTCAACGCCGGCACCATTTCCAACGTTGGATTGCCTTCCGATCTGACCGGAAAAGGCGTTCAGACCGCCTTCCTCCCTTTGATCCCGACAGGCCAGAATCCGGGCGCACGCAACCAAACGCGCGTCGACCCGAATTTCGTCAATCCATATGTTGAACAATGGTCGTTGGGCATCGAACGGCAGATTTCATCCAAGGTTTCGTTTGAGACCCGTTATGTGGGCAACCATGGAGTTGGAAACTTCCAAACGATCAACGGCAACCCGCTTATTTGTAGTGCATTTAACGCGGGCGGCACATGCACAGCGGGACTAGCTGTTCAGGCTCCCAGCCAGATCCCGTCTGGTGTCACTCCGTGTACCCCAGCCCAGGCCACTGCTGTCGGCAACCCTAATGCTGCGGGCCGCGTTGACTGCAACTTTACCAACCTGCGCATCCGCAACAACGGTGCGTGGTCCAAATACAACGGCCTGCAGAATGAGATCAAGATGCGCACTTTCCATGGTCTTACTGCCGATGTGGCCTATACCTGGAGCAAGGCGACGGATAACGTCAGCGAAATCTTCTCCAGCACCGGCGGCGTTACCACGCCGATCGCACAGAATCCCTTTAACCCCAACAATGGGGAGCGCGGGGTTGCGGCGCAATCTTTCCCGCATGTGGTTACCACATACTGGATCTATGAGCTGCCGTGGATGAAGAACCAGCAAGGCTTCTTGGGCCGTGCTTTTGGCGGATGGCAAGTAAGCGGAACACACCGCTTTCAGTCCGGTGCGCCGATCACTCCCGCCCAGAATACAAACAACGGTGACCCGTACTGCGACGCCGGCTTCAATAACGCCCTCATCGGCGCGACTCTTGATTCTTGCCGTCCGCTGGTCAGCAATCCGAACGCTCCTTTCGACACATCAGGGCGTTACCTCAACGCAACACAGCTGATCAACGTCAGCACCTGCCAGAGCACCGCGCTGGTGGGAACGGCTGCTTGCCCCTTGATCAATCCTTCGGATGTCCACTTTGTCGTAAACAACACGTTTGCGATTAACGCACTGTGCGGTGGAAATCCGTTTGCCTGCGCAGCGAGTCGCAATGGCTCCCGCGCCATGCCTCGCAACCAGTTAGACTTGGCCGTATCTAAGAACCTTAAGCTCAACGAGCGCTTAAGCTTGCAGCTGCGCGCCGATCTTTTCAACGCTCTGAACTATCAGTACCTGGGTGTGCCAGGGCTCAACGTCAATAGCAGGAACATCAATGGTGTTAATACCGCCGGAGCTGCACCAGGTACGTTCGGCGAGACATGGGCCAACACAGGTACGAACCGTTTTATGATTCTCAACGCTCACATCACCTTCTAGATAGATGTGATCCGGTAAGACCCTTTGAGGCCAGCCGAAAACGGCTGGCCTTTTTTAAGGCTCACGGTCGTACGATCCTAATTAAGTATGAAAGTGAATGAGCCGAGCGGCTATTTAGTATCAATCGCCAGATCATCGCCCTGCGCGAACGCTGCGCCAGCCAGCGCCAGCGCTACAGGAAAGCATTCCAGCACATAACGCGGTTCCGGATTTTCCAGCGAGCTAAGGAAGAAAGATCGCAGCAGAACAAAGCCGATCACAAACACCCCGGCAACGCCCAGCCGGGAGACCAGCCATCCCCGAAATGCCGCGAGAATATAAAACAGGTTCAGCCCAGCCCAAAATAGCGCAAACCAGCTTTCGCCCTCATGCTCGGAGAACTCCCACCAGCGGGTTTCCACGTCCAGCAACTCGGTGCGAGGCCGCAGCCACATATCGGTCATCCGGAGAAACGGCAGCCACATGGCGTAGCGTCCCGGATTATGCTGCTCACGCAAGCGGGCGATCTCTTCAAACTCGGCATCCATTTGCGGATCGATATAGAGCTGTTGGTTATAACGGTCGATGAGCGCCAGCGTTTTCTCGTACTCAGGACGAGTGTCAAAGGCACGTTCAGGAAGTTGCTGTGGGTCAATCGGCTCGCCGGAGACTTTCCAATAGACCTCTTCCACTGAGACGTAATCGACCATCCAGGTCTTTACCCAATGATTGAAGCCGCGCGGAAGAAATTCTCCAGGGTCATTGGCATACCGCGAAGCCAGCGGCTGCCACACGTGGAAGACACGCCAGTTGCGGACTGTCCACGGGACCAGCGGACCAAGGCTGGTGATTGCCAGCAGGATACCTGCGAAGACCACGTGCTTCTTGTTTGTCTTACGGAAAAAAACCACCAGCAAAGCCAGCCCCAAGGCCGGCAGGATGAGTCCGTTATCAGGACGCATAAAGATGCCCGCCGCGCTCCACAAACCTGCAATAGCAAAAAGCCTACCCGCAGACGCGTCCTGCTCCAGTGCTTTTAATCCGCGTACGCCATAGTAAAGTGCATGCGGCACGCAGAAGATGGCCAGCGTCTCAGAAAGCGGAGCAGCAACGTAACTCGCCGTGAATGGGCATAACACGGCCAGAAGGTAAGCCGCCTTGGCCACCCGGGCATTCGTCAGCTCCAAAGCCAGCCCGGCGATTACCAGGCAAGCATTGGTATCGATCAGCGCCTGCGCAATCATTACCGCTGTGTAGTGTTCACGGCCAAAGACTTCAAACATGGCCGCCAGGAACCCCGGATAGCCAGGCAAGCGGATCAAGGTGGGGCGCACCGCGCCGTTATCTGTAACGCCAAAAATGCCGTGATCCAGCCAGTTCTTGGCGATGTCGCCATAGACCCAGGTGTCGCCTGCGAGATGAGGATGGCGGAAGACAAAGAAGAGCCGCAACGCCAGCCCGGCCATGGTCGTCAGCAAAAAAAAGAGCCAGTTGCGCCGCACCAGTTCAATGAGCTTTGCCATGATAAGGAATGCTTAGTGTAATGGCGCACTCCCGCTGGTACAACTCCGCCGGGTACTCAAGGGCAATGCCCGATTGACCTGCCTCTGCCAGCCGCTTACGATGGTGATTAACAATCCAGCAATGGCAAAATCTATCTTTTATGATCCTGACCGGAAGCGATGGGGGCGCTTGCGCATCCTGTTGAGTGTGCTTGGAGCTGTGGTCGGCAGCCTGGTGCTCTTTTTCATCATTACGGTCTTCGTGCAAGCTGATCCGCTGCCTCACGTGCTCATGCCGGAGCAAAAGCGCAACCTGCGCGCTTTGAAAGAGCGCGAACATCGCAAACGGGCCAATACCAAAAACACGCACCGCAAAACAAAATCTTCGCCTTCACAGGTAGTGCTGAATACCGATGAAGGTATCCGGGCCGCTTATTACGTCACGTGGGATGCAGCCAGCTTTGTATCGCTCAAGGAATACTATCCTCAGATCGATATCCTTTTCCCCGAGTGGCTGCACGTGCTTACGCCCGATGGGCATTTGCAGGGCTTTGACAGCGTTAACCATCCTTTTCCTGTGGTCGAAAACGGGATCGTTCATTCTACTGACGATCGGGTAATACCATTTCTACGGACGGAAAAAGCTGAGGTCGAAGTTTTCCCCCTTATCAATAATTATGAAACGGTCAGCAAGCAGTGGCTCACGAACATTGGCGACTTTCTGATGGATCCCGCGGCGCGCCAGACGTTCCGCACACAGCTTCTGCTGTACCTGGCCAGTGATCGGTTTAAGGGCGCGTCTATTGATTTTGAGGAAATTCCAATCAAGGCGCAGCCCGGATTTCTGGCGCTAATCCAGGAACTAGGCCGTGATCTGCATGCTCGCGGGCTAAGGCTGTACGTCAATGTTCCTGTGGCAGATCGAGACTACAATTATCCGGCGCTTGCCGCTGCCGCTGACGGCTTGGTGATCATGAACTATGACCAGCATCAGGTCACAAGCGCTCCCGGCCCCGTAGCTTCGCAGGATTGGTTTACAGCGAACCTGAAGCAAGCAGTAAACGATATCCCCAAGACCAAGATCATCTGCGCCATCGGGAGTTATGGCTATGACTGGAAGCTTTCTGGCCGGAAGAAACGCATTACCAATGTAGACACCAACAACGTTCAGGAATCGTGGCTGCATGCGCGCGAGTCGAGCGCGCAGATTGAACTCGATCCTGATTCGCTCAATCCGCATTACGCCTACATGGAAGACGGCGGCCAGGAGCATCAGGTCTGGTTTCTGGATGCGGTTACGGCGCTCAACCAGATGCGCGGGGCGCGTGATCTGGGCATCCGTACTTTTGCGCTGTGGCGGCTGGGATCAGAAGATCGGTCGCTCTGGCGGATATGGGACAATCCCACGGAACCGGGGGCTGAGCAGAAAATCTCAGCCGTCCCTGCCGGTGAAGACGTTGACCGTGAAGGCGATGGCGAGATCCTTTATATTCAGCACCAGCCTACCCCCGGTGAACGCGAGGTCTCTCTTGATTCGGACAAGAAGTTCATTACATCAGAAAAGATGACTGTGCTGCCCGAACCTTACCAGGTGAGGGCTTATGGCTGGAAAAATAAAGAAGTTGCTCTCACATTTGATGATGGCCCCGATCCTACATACACGCCAAAGATCCTTGACATCCTGAAGCGCGAAAATGCCACAGCCACTTTTTTTCTGATCGGGCTGCAAACACAGAAGTTCCCGGCGTTGGCCAAACGCATTTATGACGAAGGCAATGCCATCGGCAACCACACCTTTACGCACCCTGATATCAGCGACGTTTCCCAGTGGTACATAAAGCGGGTGGAACTGCAGCTTACGGAAAAGCTCTTTGCCAGCAAGATGGGCGTGAAGCCACTCTACTTCCGGCCGCCGTATTCCATCGACCAGGACCCGGATATTGCAGATCAGGTACGTCCGCTCGAGCTTGTTCAAGGCGAAGGCTACATTACGGTGGGCTCCAAAATTGATCCCAATGACTGGAGGAAAGGGCAAAACGCCGCAGAAATCGTGAGCGAGGTAATGGACCAGGCGCAACGCGCGGCTACCAACGGCTGCCAGGTTCGTGGTCCTATATATTGCGGCAACATTATTTTGCTGCACGATGGCGGCGGTGACCGCTCTGCCACCGTCGCAGCATTGCCGGCAGTTATTGAAGGCCTGAGAGCGCGTGGCTTCAAGATCGTGAGCATTGAACAGCTGCTCAACAAAACGCGCGCGGATGTGATGCCGCAGCTCCCCCCGAATGAAATCCTGAGCGCGCGCCTGGATGGCTATGTGTTTCTTCTTGGGCAGTGGCTGGCCCAATTTATTGTTCTTGTCTTCTTCATTGGTGACGTTCTGATGAGCGCCCGCCTGCTTGGCATTGGCGCGCTGGCGACATTCGATCGCTTGCGTACACCTTCGCCCGTTGGCGGCCCGGATTACAAGCCGAAAGTTACCGTCATCGTCCCGGCATTTAACGAAGAAAAAGTGATTGAGAATACTGTGCGCTCCGTGCTCGCGTCAGACTACCCGAACCTGAGAACGATTGTGGTGGATGACGGATCGAAAGACGCGACTTCCGCCGTGGTGGAGGAAAAGTTTGCCAGGGAGATTGCCGACGGCCGCGTTCTCCTGTTGACCAAGTCCAACGCCGGAAAGGCGGAAGCGCTCAATCACGCGTTGAAACATACGCAGGATGAAATCTACGTCGGGATTGATGCCGATACAGTGATTGCGCCCAACGCTATTTCAATTCTGGTCCCTCATTTTGCCAATACAAAAGTAGCGGCGGTTGCGGGCAATGCCAAAGTGGGCAATCGGGTGAACCTCTGGACGCGCTGGCAGGCGTTGGAATATATCACCAGCCAGAATTTTGAGCGCCGCGCCCTCAACGTGTTTGGCGCGGTAAGCGTGGTCCCTGGAGCAATTGGCGCATGGCGAGTCTCCGCCGTTCGCCAGGCCGGCGGCTACCATACCGATACGGTGGCTGAAGACGCGGACTTAACGATGTCATTGCTGGAAAATGGCTGGCGGGTAGTGAATGAAGATCGCGCGCTGGCATTTACTGAAGCGCCGACCAACGCGAGCGGTCTGATGCGCCAGCGCTTCCGCTGGTCATTTGGCATTCTGCAGGCCGTATGGAAACATGGCGCTGCCATTCGCCGCCGCAGCCGCCTGGGCTGGATTGCACTGCCCAACATCATTATTTTCCAGATCATGCTGCCGCTGGTGTCGCCGTTTATTGACATTATGTTTCTGTTTGGCCTGTTGGAATACGCTGCCGCTCGTTATTTCCACCCGGAAAGCACGGACGCAAGCAGCATTGAACGCCTGGCTTTTTATTTCGCCATCTTTCTGGCCATTGATTTCATTGCGTCGGCACTGGCGTTTCTGCTGGAGCGCCGCGTGGAAGGCACGGGAGAAGACGCGCAGCTTCTGCTGCACTTGTGGCTGCAGAGATTTTCTTACCGCCAGCTTTTCTCCGCAGTCCTGGCCAAGACAGTGAAGCGCGCCATTGACGGCAAGCCCTTCGCCTGGGACAAGCTGGAGCGCACCGCTGCGGTTACAAAAAGTCGCATACCGGCAACGCCAAATCCTGGATCTAATTAATCTTTCTGGCTCACTGCCCTGCGGCCTGCGGCTTGATGATTTCGTCCAGAATGTTGGGCTGCCCTTCCTCACGAACCAGGTGCGGATAGCGCTCGCCTTCGTGATAATTCACTTCGTAGATGTTGTAGTATTCGCCGTTTTCCGCCAATAAAGCCAGCGGATGTTGATTGTGGACTGACGCTCGCAGCGCCGCGCGGACCACGTCTTTTGACCATTTGCGGCCATTCACCGCAATAAGTTTCATTCCCGGCCCAAGGCCGGCGGCATAAGCCGGCGATCCGGGAATCACATCGCGGAGATCGCCCTCTTTGGTGGCGATCAATCCGAGAGAAAAACTCAGGTCAATCATCTCGCTGCTCTTTGCTTGCGCATCCATGGTGGCATTTTTCTCAGCGGTATAGACCAGCTTCCATCCGCCATTAGTGATGCCACCCATGGGAGCATGAGGCGATTTTGAGTCCAGGCGTTCACGCAGCAGTTTGGCCCAATCATTCGGCACAATCTGATTGAGCGCGGCAACAACATCTTCAAATTTGTACGGGACCACGATCGGCGGGCCGCTCTGGCCGCCATAAAAAAGGCGGCAGAAATCGTTCAATGATTTTTGACCGTTGCTCTTTTGCCGCAGAAGGGAATCCACTTCCAGCCAGATCAGGTAGCCTTCAGGATAGTAGTCGGCAGTCCGGCGCCAGTTTGTCCACTCAGGAGGCGCGGCAAACAAAGTTTGCACGCTTGTGGCCGTATCCTGCAGCGGACGCCAGGTCCGTCCCGTTCGATGGTCAAGCATGGCCGCCGTGTAAGCGAGGTTCTCACGAAACTGGCCGGGCGAACGCAGGCCTGTTCGCGCCGCAAGAATGTTGCCGAGGTAATCGGTCAGCCCTTCAT
>DATBVH010000576.1:0-2814 GCA_036515395.1 Candidatus Angelobacter sp. | reverse complement strand
CCGGCTGCAATCTTCGCGTGACTCGCACGGCAACCGGCGGCAAAGCTGGGTTGACAGCAAAATTGTAGTCGGCGTGCCCAATGATCTGCCGGTGGCCGGCTACGGTGGCGATACTGTAAATTTCCTCCGCCTGTTCACTGCGCGGGCGTCAGAAGATTTTGACATTGAGATTTTCAATCGCGGCGACTACATTCGCGCCGTCGAGCAAAAGATTGCTTCGGAAAATATTTCCCGCGTGCTCTATCCCTCGGATTCCGTGCTTTCCGGCAAAGAGCTGCGGCTGAACCAGGAATATTTTCTGGTGGCATGCGCATTGCGCGACCTGTTGCGCAATTTCATGGCGACGCATAGCGGCTTTGACGATCTTCCCGCCAAAGTCGCTATCCAGATGAATGACACGCATCCCAGCCTGTGCGTGGCTGAGCTGATGCGCCTTTTGGTCGATGAAAATTCCCTCGACTGGGACCATGCGTGGGAGTTGACCGTCGCAACGCTCGGCTATACCAACCACACGCTGCTGCCGGAAGCCCTGGAAAAATGGCCTGTCTCGCTGATTGAGCGCGTTCTGCCCCGGCATACTGAAATCATCTTCGGCATCAATCACCAGTTTCTGCGCACGGTTGGGCGCAGCTGGCCGGGAGATATTGACCGGCAGCGACGCATGTCGATTATTGAAGAAGGCCCGGAAAAGCAGGTTCGCATGGCCAACCTGGCTATTGTCGGAAGCCACGCGATCAACGGCGTTTCCCGGCTGCATTCTGAGCTGATCAAAAGTTCTCTGGTGCCGGACTTTGCCCAGCTCTGGCCGGAGCGCTTTAGCAACAAGACCAACGGAGTCGCTCCCCGGCGGTGGATATTGAAAGCGAATCCCGGCCTTTCCGCGTTGCTCACACGCACTGTGGGCGAAGAATGGATTACCGATCTCGGGCGCGTACGCGCCATTGAAAAAGGCGCGGCTGATCCGGCGTTTCGCGATAAATTCCGCGAAATCAAGCGGCATAATAAAGAAAGACTGGCGCGCGAAGTGTTTAACACCACCGCAGTCGTCATCGATCCGCAATCGATGTTTGATGTCCACGTGAAGCGCATTCATGAATATAAGCGCCAGCTCTTAAACGTGATGCGCGTGATCCATGAATACCTGACCGTGGTGGAAGACGGCGCGGAGCCGCAGATGCTGCGCAGCTACGTTTTTGCCGGCAAGGCCGCGCCGGGATACTGGGCGGCCAAACAGATTATCAAGCTCATCAACAATGTTGCTCAGGTGGTAAATTCTGATCCGCGGATAAAAGATCGCATCAAGGTTGTGTTTGTTCCCGACTATCGCGTTTCTCTGGCGGAAATCATTATGCCCGCCGCCGATCTTAGCCAGCAGATTTCCACGGCGGGCATGGAAGCTTCCGGTACCGGCAATATGAAGCTGGCCATGAACGGCGCGCTTACTCTGGGCACGCTGGACGGCGCGAATATCGAAATCATGGAAGCCGTGGGTGAGGCAAATATTTACACCTTCGGTCTCACGCGTGAAGACGTGAGCTGGTACCAGGAATCGCGGGGCTACAATCCGCGCGAAATCTATAATAATGACGCTACCGTGCGCCGCGTGGTGGATTGCCTGGCCTCAAACCGGCTTTGCCCCGATGAACCCGGCCTTTTCCGCTGGATTGTGGACGAGCTGCTGGACCGTGGCGATCGCTACTTCACTCTGGCTGATTTGTCTTCCTACATTGAAGCCAGCCATCGCGCCGAAAAGGACTATCGTGAACCCGATGTATGGACAGCCAAGTCCATTCTGAATGTCGCTCGTACCGGTTTCTTTTCCAGCGACCGCACCATCGCTGAATATGGCCGCGACATCTGGCATATCCAGCCTGCCGCTCCCGGCACCGAGCGCGAATCCGATGCCAAAGAGCCGGTAAGAGCTGAGGTTTCCGGGTAGACGTGGCTATTTAGTAGCCGAATGGGCCTTAGTTCCAGTCAAAGCAGGAGTTCCTGTCGCGTATTCCACAGGCCAAACGCATTTTTTAACATGTTTTTAACATTTGGCAGACGTTGGCGCGAGTGTAATAGAGATTGATACAGACAAGCGTTTGCCGCAGCGTACTCCGCAGCGAATCCCCCAGCCCAGGAGAGAAATCATGCGAATAATCCAGTCACCTTACCAGGCCCGAATCGTCCCTCAGAGCGCGGGCGCGCCCAACTTGTGGCGATGTGTGATTGAGCAGGAAGACTCCCGTGAAGTAGTAGTGCTCCATGAAACCGCGCGTAAGGAAGATGCGCGCTGCATGGCCCTGCTGGAACTGGCGCGGCTGGAATCCACTGGTACACTGAGATGGTCGCCCGGCGGCGAATAACCGGCTCTATCGGCCTTATCCAGCTCAGTTTCATTCCGTCCTTGACCTCCTTCCGCCCAAACTCTAGGCTTGCTCTCTAGCTGGAGCAATGAAAAGCCGCAAGCAAGATCGAAGAGCAGGCGTTGCCCTGCGCGCGCATCTGGGCCGCTCAGCCCTGGGCCGGTTGGCACAGCGCAAATTCGATCCTATGGATGTGCTGCGGCAGAGCGCAAAGAACCGCCTCGCCCAACTGCTTCCCATCAAATTCAAGCTGATGAGCGAGTCGCCATTCGTTTTCTTCCGCGGCTCGGTTGAAATCATGGCCGCCGATCTGGGGGGAGCGCGCCACACGAAAATTGAAGTCCAGCTGTGCGGGGATGCGCACGTTAAGAATTTCGGATTCTTTGCTACGCCAGACGCTCAGATTGCGCTCGACATGAATGACTTCGATGAAACGCAACGCGGCCCCTGGGAATGGGAC
>DATBVH010000575.1:0-11794 GCA_036515395.1 Candidatus Angelobacter sp. | reverse complement strand
ATGGGCATGGTCAATCGTGGCCGCTATGATGCAGACCATGATCGCCCGCTACGGTAAAAACCGTATATTTACCACTTTGACATCAATCTGGGGAGCGGAATTACTGCTCCATTTACGCAGTGGCCTGCGTGCGGGTCAATGCCAATTCCATAAACAACGTATGTCCTACCGGCGTCCGGTAATAGGGATCGGTTTCCTTAAATCCCAGTTCGCGATACATGGCAATCGCGGAGTCCATTTGGCCGGCAACGGTGTCCAGCCTCATCCGCGAATATCCGATTTCAGCCGCTTCACGGATGATCTGCTTCGCTAGCACCCGGCCAATGTGATGGCCGCGAAACTCAGGCCGCACATAAAGCCGCTTCATTTCGCACAAACCCGCTTCTTCCAGAGGACGCAGTGCAATCACGCCTGCCGGTTTCCCGTCCCACAGCGCCAGCAGAAGCCGGCCTGCCGGAGGCGCATACTTGCCCGGCATTGACTGCATCTCTTCTTCAAAGCCCTGGAAGCAAAGCTTGAATTCCAGCCAGGCTGCATATTCTTCGATAAGTTGGCGTGCTATGGCGACGTGTTCCGGGCTTTCGGCTTGTACGATGGTAAACATCTCAAAACTCATCCAGCCGCTTGCCGCGCGGCCTTTTTAGCTTCTATCCGGCCGATAAGCCGGTCATGCCAGCGGGAGAAAAATAACAGGGCCGTCAACGCGCCAATGGCTGCCGTCGCCATGTCTTCTTGCGTGTCCCACGGGTCGCCCTGTGTGCCAAGGAAAGCGTCCGCCGCTGATCCGGTTCCCACTGCAACCCGCCATTCCAGCAACTCATATGCCGCGCTCACGGCCATGCAGATACTCAATACGATGAAGAAGAGCCATCCGCGCTTCAAAACAATTTTCTGCCGCAGCAGGACCTCGCGCGCCACAAATGCCGGAACAAAGCCTAGGGCAAAATGCCCCACGCGGTCATAATCGTTTCGCGCCAGGTGAAAATGATCGCGAATCCAGTTAAACAGCGGCACTTCAGCGTAGGTGTAATGCCCACCCACAAAGAGAATGCAGGCATGCAGCGTGATGAGCAGATAGACGAACGAGGTGAATTGAAATCGAGGGTAAGTAATGGTCAGCGCTGCCAGTGCCAGTATCGCCGGAAATATTTCCAGCACCCACGTGAAGTAATCATGCGGATGGATAGCGGACCACGCCAGAACTATGGCGAATCCGCAGAGCAGGGCAGCAAGAACAGGTTTCTGTTCACGCAATATGGGGTCCACTAGCCCATCAGCATTCCGCCATTCACCTTGAGCACATGGCCGGTGATATAGCTTGCTTCCTCAGAGGCCAGAAAGCGGACCGCGTGGGCAACTTCCATGTCAGTCCCGGCGCGGCCCAGCGGGATCGCCTCATTCACTTTGGACTTCAACTCCGCGGAGAGTCCTTCCGTCATGGCTGTTTCAATGTATCCGGGCGCAACGGCGTTCACGGTGATATTTCGTGAAGCCACTTCGCGGGCAATTGCCATCGTGAAACCGATAATCCCTGCCTTCGACGCCGCATAATTTGCCTGGCCCGCCTGGCCGGTCTGCCCAAAAACGCTGCTAATGTTGATAATCCGTCCCCAGCGCGGCTTTAGCATTGAACCGATCACGGCTTGCGTGGTGTAAAAAGCGCCGCTCAAGTTGGTCTGGATGACCGAGTCCCAGTCTTCTTTTTTCATCCGCATCAACAGCGTATCTTTGGTCACGCCGGCGTTGTTGACCAGAATCTCTATTTTGCCGAACCGTTCGATCACGGCTTTCACTGCGCTTTTAACTTCCGCTTCATTGCTCACGTCCATGCGAAACGTGGCTGCCTGACCGCCTTTGTCGATGATTTCCTTTGCCACCGCAGCCAGCTTCTCTTCACTGCGTGCCGCCAGCGCGATCAAAGCGCCGCCTTCAGCCAGCGCTAGCGCGCAAGCGCGGCCAATCCCCTGGGAAGCTCCTGTGATCAGCGCGATACGGCCCATTACTCCTGGCATTTTGGGTTTGTCTCCATCGGCAAAAGTTAACTGCAAATTATATGCGATTGCCTCCGACGCGCGGGGCTTCCACCACACCTTGCATTGTGTGACGGGTGTCACATCATTGTTGCCGGATGCAGCCTATATTGGCTCATCGTTAACTGGAAAGGCGCATTTCAGCAGGTCCCAGAACACAATTGGGATTCCGAATCGCGCCCTGCACACCAAGTTGACCCATGACCCTTTTGCGGAGGTCATTTTGCGAAGACCATTGGCAATCATAGAAAGCTGACCACTGGCCCCCCAACCCTTTGGCCAGCCTTTTTTAGTTTTTACATGGCGGTGCTTCGTCGCTCTACCTGGGCAGGTTCCAACGTAGCTTCATCGCGGAAGACCAGTTTCATAATCGGCGGCGCTACCAGCGTAGTGATTCCGGTCATGAAGATGACCAGCGCATAGGCTGATTCGGAGACGATATTCATCTGCAATCCCACCAGGGCAACGATCAACCCGACTTCACCGCGGGGAACCATGCCGATCCCGACCTTTAAGGCGGTCCGCCAGCCGGAGTGCAAGACCGGCAGGCCGCAGCCGACCAATTTAGAGATGATTGCCAGCAACGAGATCACAACGGCAGAGACCAACAGCTTGCTATCAAAAACCGACATATTCATCCTGGCTCCCATGCTGAAAAAGAAAAAAGGCGCCAGAAATTCATTGATGGAAAAAACGCGCGACCGCAGGTTCCATCGCGGCGAGTATTCGGCAAATGCCAGGCCCGCAAAAAATGCTCCGATGATTGCTGCCATGCCGATCTTCACCGCGGCATAAGAAAGTCCCAGGCAGATGGCAAGAGCAATGATCAACGGCGCATCCTGCGTGGACATGCGTTCCATGCCCGGCTCCATACGTTTAACGACGCGTGGCGCGTAGAACATCATGAGCAGCGCAAAACCGATGGCTTCAATCGCGGTGATGAGAAGCTGCGCCCATTCCAATCCGGTGGAAGAAACCAAACCAACCACCACGGCCAGCACAATCATTCCCAATACGTCATCAAAAACGGCAGCGCCCAGGATTATGCGGGCTGAAAGCGTTTGCAGCAGATTCATATCCCCCAGCACACGCGCTGTAATGCCAACGCTGGTGGCAACCATGGCGGCCGCCACAAACACTGCTTCATGCGTGGGGTGATGGCGCAACAACATGTAGGAGACGCCGAAAACAAATGGCACCGCAACCCCGGCCAGCGCGACTGACAGCGACGTACGGCCCACGCTGATCAGGTCTTTAGGCTGCGTTTCCAGGCCAACGGTAAATAGAAGAAAGATGGCGCCGATTCCGGCAATGGCATAGATCGCGTCAGTGGGAACTACCAGGCGCGCGCCATAGGGTCCCAGGAGCACACCTGCAAGAATCTCGCCCAGAACAGCGGGGAGATGCATCCTCTCAAAGGCTTCACCAAAGAGCTTGGCCCACACGAAGATGAAAAACAGCTGAAAAAGAAATGGATCAGCAGTATGCATTGAACTGAATTATTGTGCAGGGCCCGCGAAACCTTAAATCTATACGATGCGGGATTGCGAGCCAAATTCAGAGTAGCTGCTGGATTCCAAAACCCATAGCCCGACGAATTGTTCGAACTCTCCGCAGCTATTTGCACATACGTGTGCATTGGAAACAGTTCACTGAACCGTACTCTCGAATTCCGGCAACCAGCTCTCGATTTTTCCCACAGCAACCCCGCCTTTTGTCATCATATTTCCAAGGGATAAAGACGCATGCAGGTGACGCATCTAATCAACAAGCGCGTGATGAAAACAGCAGCTGGAAAGCTCTGGACAATTCCGCTGATGGATGCGGCCATTGGCGGATTGGTCTGTGCGCTGGCTGCTTTGGCTTTAAGCGCTGCAGCCAATGGCCAATCATGGAGGAACCTTGCTCCCCTCATTTTCACGGTGGTGCTACTCATCATTGCCGGTTTGTTCGGATCGCGTGCAGGAGTGCTTGGTACGGTAGCTGCCGCCCTGATCTTTGCCAGCTTCCTTTTCAGTCCGATGGGAAACATTCTGGTAACAGACGAATCAGCCCGCGGCAATCTGGGCTGGATGATGTTGATCGGAATCGGTTTCTCATTTTTATTCGCGCCACCCACTTCCGGAATTCGCCGCCATTAAGATTCTCTTCCTGAAAAGCTGATGCAAGACGCAACAGCCTTTGTAAGCCGGGCATCCAAACACTCTCAGTCTAAGAATTCGGGCATGCGTCCCAGGCATGAGGAGATCCCTATGGCCACCGCACCCAAGTTGCCCACAACCACGCCCCGCTGGGCGCGTTCGCCTTTTTATTTCAACTCCGCGGCCCACCTGCTGCGGGTCGGATGCGAAAAGGCGACCACGCTGATGGAGTTGCTGGAAGCGATACGCACATGCCCGGAATCAACTATTTTTCAGCACACCTTCCAGACGCTGGCAGAGCACCACTTTATTAGCTCCGGCTTTTCCAATGACTTTTCGCACTGGGCTTTTGCCTCCTGCAATGAGGTTGAGCTCGCAGAGCGGCTGGCCTCGATTGACGTTCGGGAATTTACTTCGATTGCCACATTGCGCGAGCGCCTGATCCATATCATTGAAAGTTATCTGCAGAAGAATTCGCGAGCTGCCACGCGTGTAGCTATGGAGCCGTTCTACGTCATGGCCTCGGACCTGGTGGTGGTGCCTACGCCGTATATCGCCCGCAATTTGGAAGAGTTTGCTGACGGGTTGCATAAAGTCAGCATTCACGCCATCTACTACCACTTTATCGATGCGCGGCTGCGTCTCAAGCTAAACAGCAACGATTTTTCCATCTGGCTGGAGAAAGAACTGGACCTGCCCCAGGCGGCGGACAAGATCAACAGAATTGATATTTATACCTCAACGTTGGAAGAGGTACGCCGCGGCATTCTGAAAGTTCTTGAGACAGAAATGAGCCGTGAATAAGTGAGCAAATGGACTAAAGTGAATGGCGGCAATCGGCTCATGCAGGGGTGAAGCAGAGTTTGGGAGCGTTGGATGAAGGACAAGAATCCGAGGCAGACGGTAATGATCGACGAGGGCACGAAAAACGGGGATCCCAGGCAGCAGGAACATCAAGAGCCAGAAGGCGCACAAAACCGGGTGATGGATCCAGTGCCAGCGTCGTTACCCAGCATTGAACGTCGTTTCCGTCAGACGGATTTGCCGGCGCATTTTATTGAGCGCCGCAGGCATCCACGCATCAGCACAGAGCAGCCTCCAATGCCTGCTCCGCCGCGGTTTGCAGATTATGAGCCGATCATCGGCAAGCCGGAACTGGATGAAATTCGGTTTCTCGCGCGGCATCTTCGCGGCAAAACGACCAAGATGGTGAATTCCACGGCGGTGGGCGGAGGCGTGGCGGAAATCCTGAACCGATTAATTCCTTTGATGAACGAGCTTGAAGTTCGCACGCGCTGGGATGTGATCACCGGTGGGAATGACTTTTTTGAGGTCACTAAAGGCTTCCACAATGCGCTGCACGGCGGCGAATACAACCTGACGCAGCAGATCAAAGACATCTTCATGGCTTATAGCGAGCAGAACCGCAAGCGCATGGAATTTAACGAAGACCTGATCGTGATCCATGATCCGCAGCCTGTGGGGCTGGTCCGCTCGAAATCGCCGGAGCAGGGGAAGTGGATATGGCGCTGCCACATCGATCTTTCCAATCCGCATTCAGCAGTCTGGGACTTCTTGAAGCCGCTGGTGGAGCAATATGATGCGACGATCTTTTCAGCGCCGTCATTTACCCGGCAACTCGCTAGGCCGCAGTATCTTTTTTATCCTTCAATCGATCCGCTCTCAGAAAAAAACAAAGACCTTCCTGAAGAGTACATCAACAAGGTTTGCGACGACTTTGGTATTGATCGTTCGCGCCCGGTCATCACCCAGATCTCCCGCTTTGACCGTCTGAAAGACCCTGTGGGCGTGGTGGAATCCTACAAGCTGGTGAAGAAATATGTGGATTGCCAGTTGGTGCTGGCTGGCGGTGGCGCATCGGATGACCCCGAAGGAGCCGTTGTGCTCCAGGAGGTGATGGAGGCGGCAGGCGACGACCCGGATATTATCATCCTGAATTTGCCGCCGTGGTCTGCGCTGGAAATCAATGCGCTGCAGCGTGCTTCCACCGTAATCGTGCAGAAGTCACTGAAAGAAGGTTTTGGGCTTACCGTGACTGAGGGGCTATGGAAAGAAAAACCCGTGGTGGCGGGAGCTGTCGGCGGAATTACCACGCAAATAGTCCACAAACTTACGGGTGTGCTGGTGCATTCCGTAGAAGGCTGCGCCTACCAGATCCGCTACCTGCTAACGCATCCGGAATTTGCCGCGCAACTAGGCAAGAATGGCAGAGCGCACGCTAAAGAAAACTTCTTGATCACCGTTAGCCTGAAGCGCTGGCTGGTGCTGTTCCAGATTCTGCTGGGCATGGCCAAGCCGAATGCCACGATTTAGAACGCTTATCCGGCGAACTAGGCAATTCGCTGACACGTCTCCTATCGCTACTCAACGAAAACTACGTTGAATCGGATTCAGGATCCGGTCGGCATTTCCATTGCGGGGCTGCGCTTGTCAAATGCATGAAGTTCGCTGCAACTTGAATATCCCTGGTAAAGCCGAAAGAATACGAATCCATGGAACAACACCATGAGCCACTGCTGGAGAAATAAAACTACCAGGGCGTCCGCCGCGTAAAGCGCCATGCCGGTGATGAAGGCCCATTTCTGTCCTTTGCGGGCAAAAAATCCCAGAACCACAAAGAATGCGGTGGCCCAGAGATTCACGAACAATCCTATGAGCTGGCCTTTGGTGCCGAATTGCATGGCGATGGCCGCCGCAAGTTCTGTTACACCGAGTCCTCCGAGGAACAGCCACGTACTGCCGCTGATCAGGCTCACCGTGTTGACCACGGACAAGCCGCCAATCAGGAATAGCCAGTTTGCTCCCTTGTGCAATGCCGCTGTGGTTTCCGCCTGCGCTGCGGCGCTTGCGGTTGGCAACGGATCAATAGGACGAGGTGATGACAGGCCAAGGCCGCCCATAATTTTGCTCCTGCAAAGGAAATTGGTTCGACATTATGCCCACAAAAAAGACATGTTAGCCAGCAAAAAAGAAGCTTCTTAATCTCTATCCGATCTTTTCCGGCCACCAGATCAGCACTTCCAGGTTTCGGGAAAAATGTAGCAGCGGCTTTGTATCGGGTAGATGGATGCCGGAAGCTTGCGCCATGGTATTCATGTCAAATTCCGCTTCGGCATCCTGCAACTGCCACGGCAGATGATGGATGTACGCGCGAAGCACGTGGCCCTTATCGACGGTATAAAGGCAGTAGCGCTCGGTGAGGAAAGCTTCGATTGAATCTTTGTCGCGAACGCGTGCGGTAGAAGTTGGCTGATAGCGCGCATGGAAGTTTGCCGGACGAGGCTGTTGCAGGCGGCTGCTGGTGTATTCAAACGACTCGCCCGACGAACGGACCAGCATGGCAGCATGAAAATAAGGCAGCTTGTAAGTGGCGCGCGCGCCCAGCACAGCGGGAAGGCTCGCGGCGTCGAGGCTGAAGAAATAAACTCCCGGAACGCCTTGATAGCGAACATACGTCCGCACATTCAGCTCGCAGAATTTTGAAAGAAACGGCAAAGGCGGCGCCAGCCGAGCGCGGATGCCGCTCATCCAGAATGGCGCAACCGCAACCCAGGCGGCGCCGTCGCGGAGATCGAGCTCGAGTTCTTGTGGGACCAGCGACCGGATACTGTCTGGCGAAAGCGGCCAGTGGGCAAAGAGCAGGTCATGCCATTTCTGCTTCATTACCCATGGCCGGCTGGGCATGGCAATGGGACGGTGCGCGGTTTCAAGCAGAAGAGGATGCATGCCCAGCCATTGTAAATAACTGCCTTCGCATCCAATAAAATCTAACCGTGACCACCATCTTTACCATTGGGCACTCCACGCGCGATCTGGCCAATTTCTCTTCCCTTCTGCAGGCGCATGATATTCACGTGCTGGAAGATATTCGCGCTTTTCCCATGTCGCGACGCCACCCGCATTTCAATCGTGAGCACCTGGAGCTGTGGCTGCCAGAGATTGGCTGCGAATACGTATGGGAAAAAGATCTGGGCGGAAGACGCGGCAAGCAGATGCCGCCGGACCAATCGCCCAACATTGCGTTGCGCAATCCGTCATTCCGCAACTACGCCGATTACATGCTGTCAGACAAATTCGCGCAGGCCATTGCGCGGCTGGTGGAACGTGCCGCGAAAGCGAATACCGCCATCATGTGCGCCGAGCAGCTTTATTTTCGCTGCCATCGCATGCTGGTCTCAGACTATCTGGTGGCGCGCGGGCATACTGTCTTGCACATCATGGACCTAAAGCCGCCCAAGCCACACGCCTTAACCAAAGAGGCCCGCATGGTCGATGGGAAGCTCGTGTATCGCGGTGATTACCTCTTGTGATCGGAGATCGGAAAGCAAAACCTACCACTGAGACACAGAGGCACGGAGCCGCGGAGAAAATCAAGCCAGTGCGGGTTGGTCCCCGATTCCTCCTTCCCTCCGTGTTTCAAAGGTGTTGGATTTTTATTTTGTTGGATAATCCCAATGGCCTTATGATCTGATTCCCGATTTACTTTGCGTCCGTCGCGTCCTTTGCGGTAAAAGCTTTGTTGAGTACTGAATGGAAAATAAAAACACAGCCCGGCTGCTCAATAGGCTGGAACAGGCGCGAACGCAGATCGGCACAATCAAGGAGCGGGAAATTGTCCGCGTGCTTAGCGCCGCTGGCCGCGTCACGTTCGGCAAAGACGCGCAATCGCTGATTCGTTTTCATGATCTGCTTTTGTTCTTCCGCGCATTTCCTTCAGGGCCAAATGTTTTGCGGTTAGCGGAGAGACTGCTAAAACAGTTTGAACCCAGGGTCAAAGCCGTTCTGGCCGCCGACGGGGACGCTGATGACTTTGCGCCCGAAGAAGTCGTAGGCATCGCGGGGACGGTGGTCGAGGCGACGTTCAGTTATTCCATGGTTTGCTGGCTGGTGGAGCGCCACGCTAAATCCATCTCCATTCAATGGGAAGACTATGAGCGCGAGACGCAGCGCGCGGTGATCTGGTCGCGCTTCTTTCCGCTGATGGAAGAAGATTCGCTGACGGAAGCCAATGTGCCGTATCTTGACTGGCTCAAGGCGGCGCGCGGCAGGCAGGATGAGTTGCCGTGGCTGGTCCGGCAATTCCAGCGGCTGCCGTTAAGCCAAAAAGAAAAGGCCGCGCTCTATGACTCGCTGGAGATCATGGTGCGCTGGGACATGAGCAGTTCCAGCGCGTCGCGCACGCTGTCACGCAAGCCGGTCAGGGGTTTCTATTTTCATCGCGAGCCGCTGATCCAGCGCCGCCAGGTGTCATTGGCGCAAGAGTTAGCCAAGCCGCGCTTGCCCATGAAGGTGCTGCCGTCGCGCGACGCGGAGAAGGCGCTTGATCTGGTGAAAGAAGCTACAGGCGTTCGCTATCGCGAACTGTACGGAACCGCCAACGCTGATCCGGCATGGGTCGTGCAAGCCAATCCGGGGCGCGGCGTGGAGATTTATTTCTGGGGTCTGCCTCCTGAAAAGCGCCTGCCGCTGCGCGCCTATCTTGCCGGGTTTACGGTGAAGAATGGCGTGCCGATCAATTATGTGGAATGCATTTCACACTTTGAGTGGACGGAGATTGGCTTCAACACTTTTCCCGCGTATCGCGATGGCGAGACCGCATGGATTTACGCGCAAACGTTGCGGCTGCTGCGGCAACTTCACGGCAGCAATGCGATATCGGTGTATCCATACCAGATTGGCGATGGCAACGAAGAAGCGATTGCCTCAGGCGCGTTCTGGTTTTATCGCAAGATGGGGTTCCGGTCGATGGACCCGGCGCTGGAGAAGCTGGCCCAGGCGGAAGAGAAGAAGGTGCGGGCTAACGCTAAGTATCGGACATCGGCGGCGACACTGCGTCGGCTGAGCAAAGCGAACGTGGTGTACGAACTGCCCGAGGCTGATCGAGGAGCATGGGACAGATTTTCCACGCGCAAGATCGGGCTTGCAGTGCAGAGACGAATGGTGCGGGACTTTGATGGCAATGCCGAGGCCATACGGAAAGCTGCTGTCGCGCGACTCGGTCGCCTGCTCAATCTGAATCCACACGAGCTTAAACCGCGTGAGCAGTCGGCGCTTGCCGATTTTGCCACGGTTCTCAGCCTTGTGCCTGATCTACCGCGATGGTCGGCGGAGGAGAAAGCTGGCCTTCGCGCGATAATCGAAGCGAAGTCTGCCAGGACAGAGCAGCGTTACCAACAACTGTTGGTGAGGCACGAGCGGCTACGCAGAGCCATCCTGCAAATCGGAAGCTCGTAGTTCGCCGGATGGCAAAATCCGATAGGCTTGACACCGTTATTACCTTCAAAGTTCCATAGCGTAGATTGGCTTTTCACCGAAAAATTTCCTGCAAGAACTCTGGATTCTCATCGTTCTCCTGCAAGAATGCAGGAGTAAATATGAAAGCCCGTTTAACGACGGCCGCTATGGTGGCCTTGTGTTTGCTCTATGTCCTCATCATTATGAATCCGCAGAATGCTGCTGCGGGCCAGCCCCAGGGAAACAGCCAACTACAAATCATCGGCAAAGACGGCAAAGTCGCCGGCTTTGTTCCGCTCAAACATACCGGCATCAAGACAGAGATCAGCGGCTTTGTCGCACGCATCGAGGTCACGCAGGAATTTGAAAACATTTTGCCGGACGTGGTGGAAGCGGTCTACGTCTTCCCGTTGCCGCATGACAGCGCCGTGGATGGAATGACCATGACGGTGGGCGAGCGCGAAATTCGCGCCGTGATCAAGGAACGCGATGAGGCGCGCAAAATCTACGAGCAGGCGCGCAACACCGGCCACACGGCCGCGCTGCTGGACCAGGAGCGCCCCAATATTTTCACTCAGTCGGTCACAAACATTCCGCCCAACGGCACGGTGCAGATACAGTTATCCGTCCTTGAGCTGCTCAAGTATGAAGCGGGCACGTATGAATTTGCATTTCCGCTGGTGGTGGGGCCGCGCTACATACCCGGCAATCCCACGTCCACGGGTGACCATGGCACCATGCCGAACAGTGATCAGGTGCCGGACGCTTCTCGCATCAGCCCTCCCGTGGCGGGCGTGCACACCGATGATGCCACGGCTGGACACGATGTATCGATGGAGGTCAATCTGGCGGCAGGTGTTCCGGTAGGCGATGTTGAATCCACGTCGCACAAAATTTTTGCCGACCGGACCGGCGCTGATTCTTACCATGTGACGCTGGCGGACCAGGCTGCACCGCCGAATAAAGACTTCATCCTGAAATACAAAGTCGCGGGCGCTGGCATTAGCGACGCCATCCTGACGCACGCCGACAAAACCGGAGGATACTTCACGCTGATACTGCAGCCGCCTGACCGGCCGCAGGAAAAAGAGCTGGTGCCGCGGCAGCTGATTTTTGTCGTCGATACATCAGGTTCTATGTGGGGCTTCCCGCTCGATACGGCGAAGAAGACCATTCAGCGCGCGCTCGACAATCTGCGCAAGGATGAAACTTTTAACCTGATCACTTTTTCCGGCGACACCAGAATTCTTTTTCCTGAGCCGGTACCGGCGACGCCGGAGAATGTCGCCAAGGCGAAGGAAGTTCTGGCCGGAGCATACGGCAGCGGCGGGACTGAGATGATGAAGGCCATCCGCACGGCGCTGGGCG
>DATBVH010000574.1:0-10211 GCA_036515395.1 Candidatus Angelobacter sp. | reverse complement strand
TGAGAGAACGCGTAGAACGACGACCGCTGCCCGAGGTCGAACTGGTGGACATGCGGTCTGAATTTCAGCAGACCGGAGAAGACCAGATTTTCTCCCGGGAGTTGATTCAGGAAGTAACGGAGCGGCTTGATCGCGGCGAGCAGGCCATGGTGCTGCTGAACCGGCGCGGATATTCATCGGTAGTGCTGTGCCGTGCCTGCGGTGAAACGCTGCAATGCAAGAACTGCACTATCGCCATGACGTTCCACAAGGCGGCGCACCGCATGGAATGTCATTACTGCGGCTATCGACAGGCCGTGCCCAAGCGCTGCACGGTGTGCAACAGTGAACACATTTTTTTTCTAGGCACAGGATCGGAGAAGGTTGAAGAACGGTTGCATGCGGCATTTCCGCAGGCGCGCATTGGCCGGCTTGATCGCGATACTGTGCGCAATCGGCACGACTTTGAGCGCGTGCTCAATCAGTTTCATGCAGGAGAAATTAATCTGCTTGTGGGAACGCAGATGATCGCCAAAGGGCATGACGTTCACGGCGTTACGCTGGTGGGTGTGGTGGGAGCGGATTACGCGCTGGGATTTCCCGATTTCCGCGCCGCAGAGCGTACATTCCAATTACTCACACAGGTTGCCGGACGCGCGGGACGCGGTGAAACTCCCGGCAAAGTGGTGCTGCAAACGTATCATCCCGATCACTATGCGATTCAGTTTGCCCAACAGCACGATTACGCGGGCTTTTATGAAAAAGAAGTTCGCTTCCGCAAATGGATGCACTACCCGCCTTTCTCGGCATTGGCCAATGTGCTGGTTCGCAGTGACAAACTGGAGCAGGCGCTGCGCTGGACTGGACAGCTGGGCAAATGGTTCGAATCAACACGCAATGAAGGCGTGCGCGTGCTGGGGCCTTCAGCGGCGCCCATTATGCGGCTCAAGCGCGATTATCGTTATCATTTCATCCTGAAAGCGGCAAGCCGCGAAAAGCTGAATGCATCGCTGCGAAAAATGTTGGGTTTTGCCGATGACGAAAAAATTCCGCGCACGAATGTCATTGTGGACGTGGACGCGCTGTCTCTGCTCTAGCGAAGCGCATTATTGTGCGGGCAGAATGCGATGTCCGACATGGAACTTTTTGTAATTTGTGTCCACCGTGTCATATTCCACGGGCAGCGAAAAGTTCGACCTAAAGTAATGGCGTTGTCCTTGCACAATAAACACGTGAAATCCTTTCACGTGTCGCCGCGTAAGCAGCCACGCTTCATTGTTCACCTTCGTCCATTGCTCGGTAATCACGGTATCGTCGCCGTAAAACAACTGTGACGCTTCAAGCTGCTTCTTGCGCTCTGCAATCTCTTCCTTCGAAAGAACTTTGGAAGAGAACGCGGCATATTCTGCATTTGCAAGCGGGCCGGATCGAATCGCTTTGCCTTCCACTTTTACGATCTGCGTTTCCTGTTGGTCGATCCAGACCTTAATCCTGAAGTTTCCGGCCGGGTCTGCTTCATCTTTTGTATGTCGCGGATCGGCCTGTACGACGTACGTGTTGCGGCCATCCAGAATGTGCTCTCCCTTAAACTTCAAATGAAATTTCTGGTTGAGGTCCTGCAATGGCAACTTGAATTGATACAGTGTCTGCCCGAAGGTAACCACACCCATGGAAGGGATCGGCGGGGGAGAAAAAAGTTGAGGCTTCCAGTCTTTTAAGCCTGCTTCGTCCATGATTTTTTGCACGGCAGCGGCAAGGCTTTCTTTGGTCTGGCCTGGCTTGATTTCCTCTTCAAGAATTCTGTGGTCGACCTCAGCTAACTTGGCGCGAGACTCTTCATCATCTTCAAGGCTTTTTTCTTCCGCGATCTTCTCTCCATTGTGGGCAACATGACGGCGAAAAGGATGGCCTTTGATTTCGATTACTTCAAATGTGTCCGTGGCGTAGCCGTTTTTTCTGTCTGGGTGGTCGACCTTCAGGTTTTCCAGGTACGTGTAATCTCGGGGCAGCGATTCGCGCGTGTTGAAGTTGATTACGGCCTGCCGAACAATTTCCTGCACGTCGATCTTCTGAGCATCGCTCCGAGGCTTTGCTTTTGCGGGACGAACCGCGACCAGAGCAAGCAGCAGAAGAAACGCTATGAGCCTGGTCGTTTGCACAGTTCTTTAACTTTACTCCCAGGGATAGACATGCTCAATTCTGTTATCCCACGTTTTACTTGGCAGGCTGCTGTTGTTGCTGGCGTTGTGCCCGGTAGTCACTCAATACTTTGCCCAGGCCTTGTTCGCCAAAGGGTGCAGGGATGAGCGTTAACGCCAGCATGAGCAGCGCAAAAAATGCCAGCACGCGGCGCTTGGCATCGAGCGGCGGCATCAGAGGAACGTCTGGATGTGTGCTGCCGGTAAAGCGCAATACCACGGCCCACAGAAGCCATCCTGCCCAGAAATACCAGCTCAACAAAAGCAATATCAAAATGCTCAGCATAGATACAGGCCGATGCAGCCGGGGATTGATGGCGAAAATAATGTGGCCGCCATCCAGCTGTCCGCCTGGCAATAAATTCAGCGACGTCGCCAGCATTCCCACCCAGGCTGCCATTGCCATGGGATGAATATAAAGTGCGCTTACCGGCGCTTGCGCCACGGCAGCATGGCTTCCCAAAGCAGCCATAATCCAGTGCGCTAACTTGAATATCAGCGGAAAGCCCAGCAGCATGCTGCCATCGGTCGCGTTAGTTGAAGCTGCCGACGCAGCAGCCGCAGCAGCGGCATCGCCTGTGAGCAGCTTTGACGCCAGCAGTCCATAGAACATGACAGGAACGGCGACTATAAATCCGGCAATCGGGCCGGCAATGCCAATATCGAACAAATCAGCGCGGCTCTTGATCGGCGACTTGATGCGGATAAAAGCTCCCAGCGTGCCAATCAGCGTAGGTGCAGGGATAAAAAACGGCAGCGTGGCAAAAACTTTTCGTCGAACGCAATAAACGTAATGCCCCAGTTCATGCGCCGTAAGAATTCCCAGCAGAGACAGAGAGAAGGGAAGTCCCATCTTCAGCCGATGCCAATCCTGAAAAATCCATTGCCAGGGAAAGTAATCTAAGTCCTGAGAAAACAATCCCAGGTTGTGATTAAACGTGTCCTGCATGTGCGCACCGATGCAGAGCGTGGTAAAGATCGTGGCCAGAAAGAGCAGAGCGTGCAGCCAGTAGCGCCGCTTGGGCGGATGAACTAAAACGACGGTAATCTCCCGTCGTTCAGGATCAAAAACGTGGTATTCCTGCGAAAGAGGCTGGATGTCCGACATGCAACGAATAGCCTTGTTGCTCAAAAAAAGCTTACTGAAAAAAAGCTAACTAAAAAAACTAAGCTGAAAATTCTGAGCCCGAAAAACCTGAGCTCGAAAAATCTGAACTAAAAAGCTGGCCGCCCGGGCAAGCGGAAAGCGGGTCAACTGCTTTAGTCGATGGACTGCAACTCCTTTCCCGGCTTAAAGCGCACGGCCTTTCCGGGAGGAATGTTTACTTCCGCGCCTGTGCGCGGGTTGCGGCCAATGCCGGTTTTGCGCGGGCGCACATTAAATACGCCAAATCCGCGCAGTTCAATGCGTTCGCCCCCGGCCAGGGCCTTCTTCATGCTGTCAAAAACGGTTTCCACGGCCAGCTCGGCCTTGGTTTTGGTGATGCCGGTTTTGTTGACCACTTCGTTAATGATATCGAGCTTAATCACAGGTCAGCTCTCCTCAAATTATCAGAAAGGGCGTAACTTGCAGATATTATTGGACTTCTACGCTGGTTGTCAATGGAACAGTTTCGCCTATAAGATGGCTTCTTTGGGCTCCACCAAATCCCCGCAAAACCAAGGAACCTTCTCTCAATGGCAATCAAAAGTGACCGCTGGATTCGCCGCATGGCGCAAGAGCATGGAATGATCAACCCTTTCAACGATCGCCAGGTGCGTGAAGGCGTTATTTCTTATGGCGTTTCCTCCTATGGGTACGATCTCCGCGTGGCCGACGAATTTAAGATCTTCACCAACGTAAACTCCGCCATTGTCGATCCCAAGAATTTCGACGAACGCTCTTTCGTCAGCGTGCAGGCTTCTTCCGTGCTGGTCCCGCCCAACTCTTTTGCTCTGGCGCGCTCCGTGGAATACTTCAAGATTCCTCGCGACGTGCTGACCATCTGCGTCGGCAAGTCCACCTACGCCCGTTGCGGCATCATCGTAAACGTAACGCCCTTTGAGCCGGAGTGGGAAGGCTTTGTCACTCTTGAGATTTCCAACAGCACTCCCTTGCCGGCCAAGATTTATTCCAATGAAGGCCTTTGCCAGATCCTCTTCTTCCAGGGCGACGAGCCTTGCGAAACCAGTTACAAAGACAAATCCGGGAAATACCAGAAACAGACCGGGATCGTGCTGCCGAAGCTGTGATTTTCATTCCGACTCTGAGCGTTTTTTGTGAAGGGGAGGAAGGCCCTATCGCAAAATATGCAGCCCTCGGCCCCGATCTACCGATCTCGGCGATTCTTGTGGCCCTCTGCTTATCCTTGGGGTCGTTCACCAGAACCGGATCAAATCTGGGTTGATTTTTGCGTGATTTCGAGGCCGGCTTTCGTCGTAAATCCTTGGCTTTCAATTACCACTTACCAAATTACCCGATTGCCAACTGCCCCCACCCCCTCCCCCCGGTTTCGACCCCATTCGACCCCAGCCGACCCCAGATGACCCCATGCTGAAAGCATCGGCTGAGGGTCGCAAAATTGCTTCGGATTGGCTGAGTGCTGACGGCTGAGTGCTGAATGCTTAAGTTTTCAAAGACCTTGCGCATCTCGGCGCTGCTATACCTTAGCCGATTTTGAGATACCGAAGCAATAGCGAAACAGGACACGACATAATCGGAATCCGGCCATCTTGACAGAATGATCACGCAGAAACATTTCACTTCAGCCCTATTTGCACGCTTGTAGTTGTCCAAAGAGCAACCACGTAAATCAACCCCTTGATGCTGCTGTACTTTAGCCAACAGCAGTTGGAATTTCAAATTGTGAATAGGACATCTCAGGATTGTGACAGCCAGCATTTCATGCTGTTCAAAAATTGCTCACAGAGTAGACACACAAAATCGTCTGATGTGAGCAGCATTAGGTCATCACTATCAGGTACGCTGAAAGTTGTCTCAGCTATGTCGTGGTTCTGGCCGCCGGTTGGGGTACAAATATGAGCCGATCATTCGCCTCTCCGCAGGATGAAAAGGAGAGTTGGCTTCGCCTTTTCCGATCACCCGGTCTTTCCGGCTCAGTGTTAGAAAACAATTACGGCGAGGAGCTGGCCCCCCAAAAAGGATGGACCATCCCCTCGCCGATAACAACATTCCGCTCTACCAACCTTGTTAATTTCTGGATGACGTGACGGTATGTTGACCAATCGCTTCGCCCGATACCACAAGCTCAACTCTGCGATTTGCCTGCCGACCCGAAGCGTCATTGTTAGAAGCAACAGGCTGTGAATTGCCATATCCAGTTGCGGTCACGGAGTTTGCGGCCACGCCATTCGTGACCAGGTAATCTCGCACAGCTCCGGCACGTTGTTCAGAGAGTCGCTGGTTCAACACACTGGCTCCCACGTTGTCCGTATAGCCGGCTACGGCAATATTGAGCCCGGGATAGGAGAGCAAAATGCCGGCAACTTTTGCCAGCTTCTCGCGAGCTCCCGGCATCAGGGTGTATTGCCCGGTGTTGAAAAGAACGTCAGACATACTTACGATCAGGCCACGTGCGCTGTCGCGGGTCTGCAGGATCGAGTTTAGCTGTGCTTCCAGCTTCGCTCGCATCGCGGCCTTGTCGCCTTCAGCTGTCTGGGCTCTCTGGTCAGAAGCCTGGGCTCGCTGATCGGAAGCCTGCGCTTTTTGATCAGAAAGCTGAGCGGCAGAGCGGGACTGATTGGCATCGGCCTGTGACGCAGCCAGCTCCCTTGCGGAATTGGTCTGGTTTTGCGTCATGTCCGATTTCGCCTGAGCAGATTCGTTTTGTGCCAGTTGTTTCTGCCGGTTTGCTTCGGCCGAATTTGCCTCGCTTTGCGTCATATCTGATTTGGCTTGTGCGGATTCACTTTGCGCCAGGTCTTTTTGGCGATTGGCTTCGTCGGCCTGCGATCTCGACCTAGCCTGGGCATCCGCTGAATCACGCATGTCATTGGCATTGCGGGCATCGTGAGTTGCCATATCTGACTTGGCCTGGGCTGATTCCGATTGGGCGATTTCCTTATCGCGCGTGGCATCATCGGCGCGTGCGTTGGACCGGTTCGCTGAGTCAATGGATGCCTGACGCTCGCGCATGTGGCGCTCTTCAGTCATCTTTTTGATGGTGATTACGCGCGCATCTTCGGCGGTCTGGACTGCTTCACGCGCCAGAGAAATTTCCTGTTTGCGATTTCCTTCGCCACCTTGAAAAACTTCTGCGTTCTTCAACGTTTCCTGCGATTTCTGCAAAGTGTCGGACGCGTACTTCTCGGCGCCGGTCCACTTGGCAATGCGAACTGCGTTCCGCGCCTGATAGAGCTCAAGCGGCGTCTTGGAGTCGCCCTTCAGTGGTTGGAGATCGGCCGGGTTGATATCACTTTCGTAAAGTCCGCGTTGCAGCAGTTCGAACTTGGCGTCTACCTGTTCAACCGTGCCTTTGGTATCACTGCGCAACTCATTTTCCATCACCACTACATCACTGGGCTGGGTCACGGCAAAGTAGGGTTCAGCCGTAACGATGAGCGCAAATGTCTGCAGATTGCTTGTGACATTGAGCTTGCTGTTGCCGCTGTGATTCAGCAAAACTTCGCCAAGATTGACCGGGCGTCCTTCCGGGCTGATTGCCCACAAAACATACGTGAGATATTCAGGACCAAACCTTCCTGCCGACTGCAAGCCGGTGAATTCAGCTTCAATTTGGATTGCTCCCTGCTTGCTTTTCACTTCCGCATTGCCGCCCGCGTCAGGCAGAAAGCTGGTGCCTTTGAAATCGACTTTCGTGCTATGGCTCCGATGCCGGTAATTGACGGCATGGGTGGTTCGCGTGACGATTACAATGCGTGGCTGCAAAGTGGAACGATCTTGTGAGGAACCATTTTGAGCCATGGCGCCCAGCGAGCAAAACAAAACTGTGAGTGCTAAAAGATATTTCTTCATCGATAATTCTCCTTGTGCAGCAGCGGCCTGTTGCGTCGAGCGTTCCGGACAATGTGCGAGTGTCCAGACGTACCCGGACAGTCTGTTCAAAATGCAGATTCACTGTCCGCATTGTTAAAGCGATTTTCTTATGTGAGGACTGTTGTCGCAGGATCGTGTCAGTCTGGAAGACTTCCAAGGCTACACACGGCGGGAAAGAAATTGCCAGATTTTGAATTGCCAGCCCGCAGCGACTAAGGAAGGGAGCCATCCATCAAGATGATTACTCCCTTGAAACACTCTGCTTTCACAATAGCACGGACTATCACCTTTGTGTCAGCATTTAATACTGTTCAAAATTGCACATAGATTAGCCAGAATAAATCGTCTGGTGTGAGCAGTATTGAACAGATTAAGTCATCACTATCAGGTACGCTGAAAGTTATCTCAGCTACCTCAGTGACTGGTGGCCGACCTAGTTGGGTGCAGACATAGAACTGTTCATCGCACGCTCAAAGCAACGAACGTTTCACCTGTGTAGCCTCTCCAAACCTACCCTAGCGATCCGCTTTCGCGAAGAAATACAAACCCAAGATGTTCCGTGGTTCCACCCGTCCGGCACAAATTGACCTGGACAAGAAGGGTTAGATAATTATGCATAGACAAAGTAACTACAGAATTTTGCTCACAGCGTTCCTGCTCCTGACTTTCGCGATTGGATGTGGCGATCCAGACAAGCAGAATGCGGCCGCGCCTGGCTCTCCCGGAACTCCACCAACCGTGACGTCCGTAACGCCACTGAACGGCAATGTCGGCGTCTGTCCTAATACGGCCATTATCAGCGCAACATTCAGCAAGGCAATGAACCCTGCCACCATCACAAGCTCTTCGTTTACCGTGACCGCGCCAGGCGGGGCAGGCGTGGCTGGTGCCGTAACATATGTTGCAAGCACCAACGTTGCCACTTTTAAACCTACAAGCCCTCTCGCGCTAAATACTGTTTATAAGGCCACTATTACCACTGCTGTCGCGGACACGTTTGGCAATAACTTGGCGGCCAATTTCACGTGGAGCTTCACAACTCCTGCGACTTGTGCTCCGCCGCCAACCGGCATTGCGTTGGGCACGGCTTGCTCGTTTGGAATTCTGGGCGCCACACCCGTCGTGAGTAGCGTTGGCCCGACGCACGTCACCGGAGATATTGGAATATCGCCGGCAGCTTCGATTACCGGGTTCCCGCCGGGAACACTTACAGGCACAGAACACCTCGGTGATGCAGTCGCCGCGACTGCCCAGGGAGACTTGACCACGGCATACAACAACGCCGCCGGAGCAGCAGGAGGCGCAGTCCTCCCCGCGGATGCAGGCGGGCTAACTCTCGCTCCTGGCGTCTATAAAACCACAAGCTCCCAGCCGTCGCTCGGCATCACGGGGAACCTCACCCTCGATGGTGGAGGCAATGCCAATGCCGTCTGGATCTTCCAGATCGTGTCCACGGTGACTACGGCGGCCGGTAATAGCCAGATCATCCTGATCAATAGCGCTAACTCTCACAACGTGTTCTGGCAGGTTGGCAGTTCGGCGACCCTTGGAACCAACACAACATTTGCAGGAACCATAATGGCCCAGGCATCCATCACGCTTGCCACCGGAGCGACGCTCAATGGTAGAGCGCTCGCGCGTACAGGCGCAGTCTCACTGGATAGCAATCCGGTGAATGTGCCTCCCTGTCCATAAAGGCTTAGCACGCGGGCTGGCTTCAGGGCTGGCCCGCGGCAACGCCGGCTTAAGCAGGATTTTCAAGTCATTAAGTTTCTGGAGGAATTTCTTATGTCATCTCGTTTTCAAAATCGTGGTTTCATCGTGGCACTGCTGGGCCTTGTGCTGGCCTTAGTGTGCGGCTCCGGTCCGCTCGCGGCAGCGCAGGATCAGTATGTCCCCAAGTGGGAGTTTTCCGGCCAGTATTCCTTCTTCTATCCTGGCGCGGATGTGCACGGCGTGCTTCCACTGGGATTGCTTCCGTTGAGCAGCAGATTGGAATC
This sequence comes from Candidatus Angelobacter sp., assembly GCA_036515395.1. Taxonomy (GTDB): domain Bacteria; phylum Acidobacteriota; class Terriglobia; order Terriglobales; family Acidobacteriaceae; genus Angelobacter. Next base: position 1,038 of record DATBVH010000574.1, on the reverse strand, counting down.
GAATCCACGCGGTGTTGGTTTCGACCTCACCTATGACTTCAACCGCTGGTTCGGCCTTACTCTGGATACCAGCACCCATTGGGGCAGCGGCGAGAAGGGGACCTTCAACAGAATTGACGACGCTGCTTTCTCCAACCTTTCCATCGGCCCGAAGATTACGTTTCGTCACCGCCATTTTTCGCCGTTTCTTGAGGGACTGGTAGGCGACCATCGCCTTACGCCCGATGCCTTCCACGACATTGACAAATTGGGATTCATGGCCGGCGGCGGTCTTGATGTCAATGTGAGCCGTCACGTTGCTCTTCGGCTCATCAGGGCTGACTATGTATTTTCCAATTATCGATTTGGTCCTGCATCGTCCACTCCCGCAACTGAGATTCGCGGCGTTAGACTGCAGGCTGGCCTCAATTTCATGTTCGGTGGCGCACCGCCTCCTCCGCCGCCCACCGCGTCTTGCTCGGTAGACCCCACAGATGTCTTTGCCGGAGAACCTGTGACAGCTCATGCCAATGGCACTGGATTCGATTCCAAACGCACCATCAAATATGACTGGAGCGCCAACCAAGGCGTGAAAGTTAACGGCACGGACGCCTCTGCCACAGTTGACACCTCTGGCCTGCAGCCCGGTCCATACAAGGTGAGTGCAAAATTGAGCGACGGCAGCAAACACGGCTTCACATCCTGCTCTGCCGGATTCAACGTGAAGACTCCTCGTCCGCCTGAGATTTCATGCTCGCCTGTTCCGGATCGCCTCAAAGCGGGCAGTACCTCCACAATCCGCACCAACGCCAGCAGTCCTGATAACCGCAAGCTCACTTATAGCTACAGCAGCAGCGCGGGGCACATCTCTGGCACCGATGCGACCGCAACGCTCGACACCGCAGGGGCGCAACCGGGTCCAATCACCGTGACCTGTAATGCGCAAGACGATCGCAATCCGGCGCTCACCGCTTCAGCCACGACGACCGTGATGGTGGAAACTCCGCCTCCGCCCGCTGTTCCGGCAGAGGTCAAGGAACTGGAAACCAAGCTTGCTCT
>DATBVH010000573.1:0-3142 GCA_036515395.1 Candidatus Angelobacter sp. | reverse complement strand
CGGGTAGTGCAAAAGGGTATCCGCCAAAAGCCGCTCAGGAACGTTCCCCGGTTCATCGCTCCGATGAAGCCGACGATGGTTACCAAGTTACCGGATGACAGAGCGCAATGGCTGCTCGAACCCAAGCTAGACGGCTATCGTGTGGTGGCAATGAAGTCGGATGGTCTAACAAATATCTATTCGATGGACGCCAAGCTTTACAACAAAGAGTTCCCGGCGATCTACGATGCTGTTTCGGCATTATTCATGAAAGACCTGGTGCTCGATGGTGAGATCGTTGCGGTTGAGCCGACGGGCAGACCGAATTTCAACGCACTGCAGAATCGCCGTTCCACAAAGCTGCCTATTTATTACGTGGTATTCGATTGCCTGCACTTCAAAGGTCGGGACCTGCTCGACAAACCCATCGAGGAACGCAAAAAGTATCTAGCGGAGGTCGCTACTGGATTCGCTTCACCCATGCAGCCGATCTTTGAGTTCGGCCCAGACGTGGACTTAGCGACCGCGACCAGCGTCGTCAAACAGACGAAAATTGAAGGGCTCGTCGCAAAGCGATTGGGCAGTCACTATTACCCAGGTGATGAATCGGATCTGTGGCTGAAACAGAGATTCAATCAGGAGGACAAATTCTTCATAGGCGGTTATCTTCCCGGTAATAAGGGAATTGGCGAACTGCTCATTGGCGAATACCGCGAGGACGGGAAGCTATACCACGTTAAACGCCTGATTGCGGGTCTCAACCAGTTCAACCGGCCTGAGATATTCAAAGCCGTACAGGACCTGAAAACTAAACGCGTGCCGTTCGTGAACCTGCCTGAGAAAAAGAGCCAACACCAACACGCTGTAACGGAAGAAGTCATGGCACAAGCGGTGTGGCTCAAACCGGAGCAGCCGGCGGAAATTGAATTCGTGGAGCGGACGCCTCATGGCCGGTTGAGGCACGCCTCGTTCAGGCGTTTGCTGCCAAGATCGGGCGAGAAGTAAGGACTTGGAGATTAGCTTGAATAATGACGTTCATCTTCGGAAAGCCAATTCCCTACACCGGCTCGGCGATGGCCATCAGTTGCTCGGAGTAGTGGTCAACAACGGTCTTGGGCGCCTTCACGCGTTTCCCAGAAAGCATGTTTTTTAACTCCAGCGCATTTACGGCCGCTTGGCCTTTGAAGTGATTGTTGGCGACAACGAAAGTTTTCTCGGCCTGTTGGCTGATGTGCGTGATCTTTTCTTTCCAGCCTTCGAGTTCTTTCGGCTTGTAGAGATAGTTGTATCTGTCGTTCCGGTTGTCGGCCTGAAACCACTCTTTGTAGTTGCGCCCATGCAGGCGAACGTAACCGACTGGCGCCGTCACGTGCGAGGTGCCGCGCAGTGATTTTCCCAATCGTGGTTGATCGATATTGCAGAAGCCCACTCCTTCTTCGGCAAGCCTACCTAGTATTTCTGGATCGTTCCAACTCTCGTGCCGGATCTCCAGGACGAGGGGATATTGATTAAATTTGTCCACAAGCGAAAACAGGTAATCGCGAGTATCGTCCGCATTCTTGAACGAGACTGGGAATTGAACAAGCACGGCGCCAAGCCGTCCTTCACTGGCAACTGAATCTAGTCCTTCGCGAACAAGACCTTCGTCTTTGGGACTCACGGCGAGTTGGAACGGTGAAGGTGATTTCGCGCCCCGCGGAACGTGGGTAAATCCCTGGAACAGCTTGGCGGTGAACTGGAAATTCGGGTTCACGGCTGCCGTTTTCTCGCACCAGCTTTTTCCCACATTCGGCCGGATGTGGCCATAAAAAGAGGTATTGATCTCGCAACAATCGAAGAACTGCGCTAGGTATTCGAGCGGATGAATTTTGCGCTTCTTCAGATCGGCCGGGTAAACCACGCCTTCCCAATCTTTGTAAGAAAACCCGGCGGTGCCAATAAAAATATTCATCCTGTATTCAATAGCTTAGCCGCTAAACGTTGACCGTAATCCTTGACTGGGGGGCATTTTTGAGGCTAGCGTAGTTGGTGAATGAAAGGCGAAAGATACGCTCTCTCCTTATTATATGGCCTCAATTGCCTCAATCCGTGCCCAAGTAGAAGAACGCCTGAGCGGGCGCGTCACCGCTCCATTCACTACTCGTGTACCTACTCAGCAACCAGTTTTATCGACCGGAATTCCGGCGATTGATGCAGTCCTGGGCGGCGTCCCCTGCGGGGAGATCACCGAAATTGTTGGCGCTCGGTGGTGTTCGGCTGGCCGGAAGAGCTTGCAATCGCAGTTGCTCTCCGTGGTGACAAAAGACCAGTTCTGCGCGTTAATTGATGCCACCGACTCGTTTGACCCCAAATCTGCCCGAGCCGCCGGCGTCGATCTACGCCGCCTGTTATGGATTCGCTGTGGCGGCCAGGGCATGAAGGCGATGGAACAGGCATTCAAAGCGGCGGACCTGCTCCTGCAAGGGAGTGGCGGGTTTGGATTGCTGGCGCTGGATCTTGGAGGAGTGTCTGAGAAATTTGTTCGCCGAGTGCCGCTGTCCACCTGGTTTCGCTTCCGGGCTGTTGTAGAAAAGCTTTCGGCACCGCTCATCGTGCTGACGCCTTGTCCGATTGTCGGTACCTGTTCCAGTCTCACTGTGAACTTGTCCGGAGCGAAAATTCGCTGGTCGCTTCCAACTACGGACGGTCCGGCACATGCGCGGTTGGCCATGGGACTTGATTTTGACGTGCAGGTCGCCGCGAGGCGCTCATCCAAGAAACCTTCTCAAAGTATCCGGAGTTTCTCCGCAGAACGGCAATGGGCGTAAGCAATGCTTTTTGCCTGTCTCTTCGTCCCTTGCTTTGCCGTCCAGGCCTCCGTCCGCTGCGAACCTGAACAGAAGCGTCTTGCCTGGAGCAATCGTCCCATTGCGGTCTTCGATGGCCCTGACTCCTTGCCACGCGTCTTCGCATGCAATGAGCAGGCCCAAATTGCTGGGATCGACGCGGGCGTCACCAAGGTCCAGGCGGCGCAATGCCCCGGGATTATTCTGCGCAAGCGAGACCCGAAGCAGGAACAAGCGGCACAAACGGCTCTGCTCGATTGCGCTTCCGCATTTTCTCCGCGGGTTGAATCCACGGCGCAGGGAATAGTGACGCTGGACATCACAGGCACTGAACGAAT
>DATBVH010000572.1:0-4700 GCA_036515395.1 Candidatus Angelobacter sp. | reverse complement strand
ATGGTGAGCGATTTCAGCTCAACGCGGATAGGAAATCGTCCCTGCAATTCAGGGATGAGATCGCTAGGCTTGGAGACATGGAAAGCGCCGGCGGCGACGAAAAGAATATGATCCGTACGAACCATGCCGTAGCGAGTATTGACGGTGGTTCCTTCAACGATAGGCAGAATGTCGCGCTGCACGCCTTCACGGGAAACGTCCGGTCCGTGGCCGCTTTCGCGTCCGGCGATCTTGTCGATTTCGTCAAGGAAGATGATGCCGGATTGCTCCACGCGCTCCACGGCGGTGCGCGTTACCTGGTCCATATCAATCAGCCGCGATTCTTCTTCCTGCACCAGGTATTCAAACGCCTCGCTCACTTTCATCTTCCGCTTCTTGGTGCGCTGGCCAAAAATATTCGGCAGCATGTCCTTGATGTTGATGTCCATCTCTTCAACGCCCTGGTTGGAGATGATTTCAAATGCCGGTGTGGAACGTTCGCGGACTTCCAGCTCCACCATGTTTTCGTCGAGCTTGCCTTCACGCAACTGGTTGCGCAGCTTTTCCCGCGTGCGGGAAGTTGAGCTGCCTTCATCCGTCACCAGCGCAAAGCCCGCGGTAGAGTTCGTGGCCGCCGGAGTCGATGGCAGCAACAGGTCAAGCAAGCGCTCTTCCGCCTGCTGCTCGGCTTTCTCTGTGACCTCTTCCAGTTTCTCTTCGCGCACCATGTCAATAGCGATTTCTACGAGGTCGCGAATCATTGACTCAACGTCACGGCCCACGTAGCCGACCTCAGTGAATTTGGAAGCTTCGACCTTCAGGAATGGAGAATTGGCCAACCGCGCCAGGCGGCGCGCAATCTCTGTCTTGCCCACACCCGTAGGGCCAATCATGATGATGTTTTTGGGCATGATCTCTTCCGCGATGTCAGGCGGAAGTTTCTGCCGGCGCATGCGGTTGCGCAGCGCAATGGCCACGGCGCGCTTGGCGTCATGCTGGCCCACTACGTATTTATCCAGCTCAGAAACAATTTCTTTGGGGGTAAGATCGTCCAGAATGACGTCGCTTTCGTCGGCCACACTGGGTAAGTAGATTGCCATGGTGCTCCTTCATCTAAAATCCCGAAGCGTAGCGAGGGATCCCTACGCTCTTCCAAAATCATGTATTGCCTATCGTTTACCCAACCAGCTATGAAAGCGATAGGGTTCCCTCACCCGCACAAGTTCCATCCCGTAGTCATCCCTTGATAAAGTTGCGGGTTCGGGATTCCAGAAACATTGCTATTTGCCTTTCCTGTCCTTCACACGAATCACAAACTTCAATCCTGACCACGTTTCGTCAATGGCGCAAACCTTCACGTCCACCAGCCCACATTCAAGTCCAACGCGTCGCACAACGTCTTCCGTCAGGTCGGTTGGACGCCCGCTGGTCTTCTTGGGCCAGCCGATCCACAGCATGCCATCGGGCACCAGAGCCGCGGAGACACGTGGAAAATCTTTCTCCAACTCCGCCAGCCGGTCAGTGAAATAAACAATAACGTTGGCCTTGCCGGAAAGCCTATCCGCGCTTTGTGCTCCTTCAGGAAGTTTGCCCAGGTCCTTGACGAAGCTGGCCGGGTGATTGCGCAGGATGATCCGATGACCGGGCTTGATCCCGATCTTCTGGATGAGCGGTGTTCCTGAATAGCCTGCCATTGGACTCAACTCGCGGGAGCTGATGTACCCGCCTTTTCCGGGACCGATGAAAGCTCCTCAATGGTTACATTGTCATTGGTGAAGATGCAGATTTTTCCAGCGATCTTCATGGCCTCTTCCGCGATCTTGCGTGCCGGAAGCTCAGTGTTCTCAATAAGGGCTCGGGCCGCAGCCAGCGCGTATGAGCCGCCGCTGCCGATTGCGGCCACTCCACCGTCGGGCTCAATCACGTCTCCGGCGCCGCTGATAAGAAAAGTAAGAGTGTTGTCGGCGACGAGCAACAGTGCTTCCAGGTGGCGCAGCATTTTGTCTGTACGCCACTCTTTTGCCAGCTCGACCGCCGCGCGGCCCAGGTTGCCGTGATATTGCTCCAGTTTCGCTTCAAACCGAGAGAAAAGAGAAAAAGCATCTGCGGTGGACCCGGCAAAGCCAGCAAGAATTTTGTCACTGTAAAGCCGGCGGATCTTGCGTGCCGTATGTTTAATAACGCCTTCGCCCAAGGTAACTTGGCCGTCGGCAGCCATTACAACGCTGTTGCCACGGCGCACGCACACTACCGTGGTAGAGCGGATTTTTGTCTTGTTGGCTGCAAGCTGTTTTTGTGCGGAATTTACTGATCTCTTTGATGACATGAAGGCAATTCTTAATTATACCGCTATATAGATTGCATAGTGGGCATGATGGACTCACGTCTCTCTTTCAGGCAGGCTGCATGGCTATACATGTGCATCCAAGAGTAGGATGTACAAGCAAGCTGAGGAGGGAAGCATGTTCAAGAAAGCCAAGACACTCATTGCCGCGTTTGTAATTTTGTCATTCCTGGGCGGAGTGGTTCCCGCGCGGGCGCTTGACCGCGATCACGATGATGACAGAAAGTGCGAACAGCAGATCCGCAAAGCCGAAGCTAAGCTGCATGACGCCGAGCGCAAGCACGGTGACCATAGCCGCCAGGCAGAGAACAAGCGTCGTGATCTGGAAAACGCGCGGGCACGCTGCCATCACGGCGATCGGGACCATGACCGGGATCACGACCGCGATCATGACCACCACTAAACTCCGCTGAACAGAAGGCACGATCAAAATCCAGTGTTATGTTGATTGGCCAACTTGTTTGCACAAAAAAGCAAACCTCACCACGGATGACACAGATGACACGGATTTACAAAGTCAAATGGTTCTATTGAACTTTTTTTGATCCATGTATCAGTGTTATCCGTGGTAGGTTTTTGTATAAAGCTTGGCCGGGCTTCTGCAGCCTGGCCTTTTCTTTTTCCCGCCGTCTTTTCACCGCTAGCAGAGACTTTGATAGATTCTCTGCATGGCAAAAAAAGTCCCTCTGGGCATTCGCGGACAGGCGGAAGAAACCGTGCAGCACAAGCACACGCTCAATCATCACCATGAAAAGCTGCCGCCAATTTATTCCACGCCCAACATGATCGGCCTGATGGAATGGGCGGCGGCAAACGCCATGCTGCCGTTCCTCGATGAAGGCGAGATCAGCGTTGGCACGGCCATCAACATTGAGCATCGCGCGCCCACTACCATTGGCGACCTGGTAAAAACCGAGGCCGTGCTGGAATCGCACAATGAGCGGTTCTATATTTTTAGCGTGACCGCGCACAACGGGAAGGCTGAGATCGGGCGCGGAACAGTGACGCGGGCAATTGTGAATCCGGCGAAGGTGGCAGAGCGGCATGCGAAGCGCCACACCGGGAAAAAAGAATAGGAGCCAGTTTGTTCGTCGGTCATTACAGCGTCAGTTTTGCCGCCAAGTCGGCGCAAAAGCGCCTTCCGGTCTGGCTCTTGTTCCTTGCCGTGCAGTGGATTGACGTGATGTGGGCCATCTTTGTCATGCTGGGGGTTGAGAAGGTGCGGATCGTTCCCGGCATCACCGCTTCCAACGCGCTCGACCTGTATTACATGCCTTACACGCACAGCCTTCTCGGCGTGCTGTGCTGGTCGGCGATGGGATATGCTGTCTGCCAGCTAATCCCTCAATGGCGGGGCAGGCGCAATGGACTGATCGTGGCCGCGGCCGTTTTCTCCCACTGGATTCTCGATCTCATCGTGCATCGCCCGGATATGACCTGGTACGACAGTGTGGGCAGGCTCGGGTTTGGACTGTGGAATTATCGCGGCGCGGCCTTTGCGCTTGAGATGGCGGTATTGTTCGGTGGCGCAGCGATGTTGTATCGCACGGCAGCACATAGAGGGCGGCTTATTGGCTTTGTGATTTTCCTTGCGGCGCTGCAAGTCTTTGGGACATTCTTCTTTCCACCGCCGCCCAGCGATCATGCTGCCGCAATGACGGCATTGGTTTCTTACATTGTGTTGGCGCTAATTGCGTGGTGGGTGGATAGTATTCGGGCGACCAAGCTTAGGAGATTACAGCAACAAAGATGAAACTTATGACGGTTTTGCCGAAGACATGAGTTATAGTAAACCGCAACTGACGAGAAATAGCTGAATGGCTGATAAGTACGACAACCCGAATTTAAAAGTTTTCTATTCTTATTCTCACAAAGATGAAAAGCTGCGGGATCGACTCGAAACTCATCTTTCCATTTTGAAGCGTGAGGGTGTGATCTCTCAGTGGCATGATCGTCGCATTAGTGCGGGTCTAGACTGGAAAAACAGTATTGATGATCGGCTGAATCGAGCACAAATCATTCTTCTTTTGGTTAGCGCTGATTTCTTGGCGTCGGACTATTGCTATGACGTCGAAATGAAACGCGCCATGGAGAGGCACGCTTCGGGAGAAGCTCGTGTCATTCCAATCATACTGAGGCCGTGCGATTGGGACCGCACACCCTTCTCAAAAGTGCAGGCACTTCCCAGGGATGGGCGCCCGGTGGTCAAGTGGCGAGATTACGATACCGCTTTTAGCGAAGTGACACGAGGAATACGCGACGTTGTAAGTTCCTTGCATATCCAAAAGCTCAAATCAAGACTCGAAAGACTGAAGCCGAAAATTGTTGTGGTTGATGATGAAAGAGTATGTGCTGACACAATGGCAATTATCCTTAA
>DATBVH010000571.1:0-2890 GCA_036515395.1 Candidatus Angelobacter sp. | reverse complement strand
TTCGTCGTGTTACCTACGATTCAGAAGAAATAAATATTCCTGCAACAAACTGGGTGGAATGCGTGTCTAATCAGGTAAGACGGTATAAAGGTCGGAGGTGACCTATGGGAGAGAAATTCTCGGTGGCTGAAGTGGCGGCGCTTCGGAATGAACTCCTGCAAGGCGGACTTGATTCATTCCAGACAGCGGAACTTTTAAAAATGTTTTTAGCCGGGCGTGGATACGGTGTCTCACCGGAAAATGCACTCGACGCAGCAGGTCGAATTGAATGCGCCAATTGCAACGTGGAATCGCTGCACAAAGAACTTGAGAGTTTGGCATTAGTGATGTAACCGCATCATGAACGCTCAAAGAGCCGGGCAAACCAGCCCGGCTTTTTTGCGTCTTGGGTCAAGGTGCATTTCTGTGATTTTGACGCTAAAATCGTCCCGATCAGGATTCAAAATTGAAAACATTCGCAACCAACTTCGCACGTGCTGTTTTCGCAGCGATGCTCGCCGTCACCGCTCTTGGACAATCGCAGCCGGCGTGGGTCCCACGGCACAAGGTGAGCGGCGAAAATGTTCTCTGCCTGGGGAACGCAGAGAGAGCAACACTGGCGGAATGGGCTCGGTTTGGAAACGCGGAGGCGCAGGATAAGTTGGGGACCCAGCAGTTCTCCGAGTGCGCGGGTGCAAATGATCCTTCCTGGGGTATTGAGCTGCTGACCAAAGCCGCACTTCAGGGAAATTCGCACGCGCAGCTCATGTTGGGCAAAACATACCAGCAAGGCGGTCCGATCAAACAGGACATGAGGGCGGCGCTCACATGGTTCGAAAGATCCGCGGAGCAGGGCAATGCCCGTGCTGAAAACGATTTGGGCGTGATTTTGTTTGAGGGAAATGCCATTGGGCGCGATGAGACAAAGGCAGCCAGGCTTTTCCAGGCTGCGGCAGAGCAAGGCTTGCGGCCCGCCGCCTACAATCTTGGCGTAGCTTACGACAGGGGCCAGGGAGTTGCTCAGGACTATTTATCTGCACGCCAGTGGTATCGATGGGCGGGGGAACAGGGCGATGCAGATGCGGAGTACCGCCTCGCCCTGTTGTTCGAAGAAGGACTTGGCGGAAACAAAGACGAGGTTCAGGCGCGGTATTGGCTGCTGAACGCTGCTGAAGACGGATCGAATGCCGCCCAAGTAAAGCTGGGAGTGCGATCACCATTATCAAATTGCTCAGGCCCTTTATGAGGGCAAGATAATGCCTAAAGACATGAACCGGTCGCTGAAGTTCCTGGAGAAGTCTGCCGAGGCAGGCTATCCTCTGGCGTTTCTGGCTTTAGGCAGAATGTACGCGCGCGGCGATGGAGTCGCCAGAAATGAAGCCAAAGCGATAGGTTATCTGCAAACAGCAATCGTCACAGACCCGAATTCCGCGATGGCACACAATGCGCTCGCCTGGACGCTGATTTCGGCCGAGGATCCAGCGGTCCGGAGTCCGAAAAGGGCGCTGGATTATGCGGTGAAGGCAGTAGAACTGAGCGGTGGGAAAGATGCCTATCCACTCGATACGCTGGCCCACGTTTATATTGCTCTGGGCAATTTGGATCGCGCTCTGGATACGGAGTCGACCGCATCCCTGCTTCAGCCTGACAACGACACCTACCGTAAAACTCTGGCAGAGATTCAGATTGCCAAAGAGAAAGTAACCGGAAAGTAAATTTCCAGTCCTGCTTCCGCCCGCATCGCAAAATCTGTTCCGCGGACGGCTGACTGCTCATTCATAATGAAGCGCTTCCACCGGATCCAACTGGGCCGCGCGCGTCGCTGGCAACGTGCCAAAAATTACGCCTACCAGCACGGCGACAATGATCGCGATAATAGCGGAGAGCCCTGAGATTGGAATTCGGTACTCGGTAAGAAAACGTACAGAGAAAGGAAGGGCCAGGCCCAGGATCGTGCCTACAACTCCGCCAGCAAGCGAAATCAGGACAGCTTCGGTCAAGAATTGCAGGCGGATTTCACGGCTGGTTGCGCCAATGGCTTTGCGTATGCCGATTTCGCGAATGCGCGTCCGCACATTGGCCAGCATGATGTTCATGATTCCCACGCCGCTTACGATCAAGACAAGCAATGAAATCCCCAGAAGCATCAGCGTGAGCCCGTTGGCGGCCCTGGAAGCGACCGCAAGCAACTGCGTGAGATTTTCTACGCGATAAACGGATGCCGCGCGATGCCGCGATTGCAGCACCTGCTGAATCATCCCGGTTGCGTGCGTCACCTCACCGGCGTCAGAAACCGAAAAGAAAATTTGTTTTACTGCGTCAGTGCCGATGAAGTAGCGGCTCACGCTGTAAGGAATGAGAATCGTGTCGCCGGCAATCTCTGATTGCCCGAAAGTTTCCACGCGCTCGCGGAAGGTCCCGATGATGACGAACGGCAGCCCACTGATTTTGATTTCTTTGTCCTTAGCCGCCTCCTGGCCACCGAAAAGCCTCTGCGCGAACTGCTGCGTCACCATGGCGACGTGGGCCCGCGCCATGGAGTCTTCCTCGTCAAAAAAGCGCCCGGCCAGGATCTCGAGATTTCGTACCGTGGAATACTGTGGGGAGACGCCCAACACCAGGATGTCGCGCTCTTTGCCCCCGCCAACACTGATCCGGTCGTGAAGCTCGGTCATGGGCGAAGCCGCTTGTATTCCCGGAACCTCCTGCTGTACTGCCCGCATGTCATCCAGAGTGAGATCGTCGCGCGGGCTGGTACTTACGGACGCATTACCGCCGCCTTCATAGTAGGCAATGATCATGTTGGCGCCTATACCCTGAATCTGGTTCATGACGTATTGCTTGCCCGTGAGGCCAATTGTGACCACAACGATCAGCGAAGCCGTCCCGATCACCATGCCGAGAGCAGTTA
>DATBVH010000570.1:0-7302 GCA_036515395.1 Candidatus Angelobacter sp. | reverse complement strand
CACGTCCGTAAAGCATTTGCGTGCCTACGTTTTGACCAGCGATAAAAATAGCATTGTTAGCGCCTGCTGCTTTGGCCAGCATCGAATCGCGCGGCTCCAGCCAGGGCTGCACCGCAATGTGTACGCCTCCGGGCGCCCGTTCAGCGGATGCCACAAGACGGATGGTCGAATTCAATCGATGCGCATAATGGAAATCGGTGGACGTAATGTTGCGAATTCCGATGACAGGAATTGCCGAGGCCAGCACGGAATGGCCAAAAGCGATCCGCGCCAAGATGGCGATCTTGTCGCGAGCGTCCAGCCCATCGATATCCAGGCTGGAATCAGCTTCAGCGTAGCCTGCTGCCTGGGCCTGCTCCAGGGCATGCGCAAACTCAATGCCGTGTTCTTCCATCTGTGTGAGAATGTAGTTACAAGTGCCGTTCACAATTCCGTAAACGGCCTGGATGCGGTCTGCCGCCAGCGCTTCAGAGATCGCGCGGATCACCGGTACGCCGCCGGCGACCGTGGCCTCAATTCCAATCGGAAGATTTTTTCCCTGTGCCAGAGCAAACAATTCGTCGCCGTGCAAGGCGATAAGAGCTTTGTTCGCGGTAACAACGGCTTTTCCGTTCTCCAGGCTGGTGCGCACCACATCACGCGCAACGGATGTTCCACCAATGGTTTCCACCACAATATCCACGTCATCAGCGGTAGCCACCTGCCGCCAGTCAGAAACTATGGCAATTCCATTTACACCCTGCTCAGTAGAGCGCGGCTTCTTGCGGCAGATTCGAGTAACGACTATAGAAACACCGCCGGTCTTCTGGCTGATCTCTTCTGCATGACTGCAAAGAATCTCAGCAGTGGCGCGACCAACAGTGCCATAGCCAATGATGCCCACCCGTACCTGCTCTGCGTTGCGCCGGGATGATTTCTGTTTTTCTACCGCGTCTTCAATGCCGGGCATAAATTTGCTCCAGAGTTTTGATCACTGCGTTACTATCCGCCTCCATGGGGCCAAGCAGATTTTGTCCCGGCAACTGCTTCATGTAATCAACGTCCTTCAACATGTGCCCGGTCAGGACCAGGACGACTGTGTCTGCCGACTTTACAAATCCTACGGCTACCAGCTTTTTTAATCCTGCCAGCGTCGCTGCCGATGCAGGTTCGCAGCCGATTCCTTCTGCGCCCAACTCCGCTTTGGCCTGTGCGATCTCTTTTTCAGTGACTTCCTCGCACGTGCCGCCTGTATTCTTCAGCACCGCCACTGCTTTTCGCCAGGAAGCGGGGTTGCCAATTCGGATGGCCGTCGCCCTGGTCTCTGGAGTCACGCGGATCAATTCTTTACCGCCGTTTTCCCGCATGGTTCGGACAAGTGGATTGGCTCCGGCTGCCTGAATAATGGAAATCTTTGGCAGCGATTCAATCAGCCCTAGGTCGCGCAGCTCCATAAAGCCTTTGCCTAGGGCAGAGCTGTTGCCCAGGTTCCCTCCGGGGACGATTACATGCTCAGGGGCTCGCCAATCCAGTTGCTCCATCAATTCAAACGCCACCGTTTTCTGGCCTTCAATGCGGTAAGGGTTGAGCGAATTCAACAAATATGCGGAGAATTTGCGCACAACTTCGTGCAGAACTCTCAGGCAGCCATCAAAATCCGTGCGCAGCTGCAAGACATTTGCCCCGTATTCCAGGGCTTGCGCCAGCTTTCCAGCCGCAACCTGCCCGGCAGGCAACAGGACGATGCTTTTCATCTCCGCGCGTGCGGCATATGCGGCAACAGAGGCTGACGTATTTCCAGTGGAAGCGCAGCACACCCATGAGAATCCTTCCGTCTTTGCCATGGTGATGGCCGTGGAAATTCCTGTGTCCTTAAACGATCCAGTGGGATTCATCCCCTGATGTTTCACCAGAAGGTTTGGGATGCGCAGCTCGCGAGCGGCTTTTTTAAGCGGGATAAGAGGCGTGTTGCCTTCGCACATCGTAACCATGTGCTGACGATCCACCTGGGGTAGCAGCTCGCGGAAGCGCCAGACGCCGCTGGAATTTTCCCGCAGTGACGATCCTCGCCGCTCCCGCCAGATTTCTTTCAGTCGTAGCCCGAACCCTGGCGCCCCCGATGCCCATTCCGGATAGACCACCTCCAGCAGTTCCGAGCATTGGGTACAGCGAAACATTCGATCGGCAGTCTCCTGGACTTTGCCGCAATGCACACAACGCAAAATGTGCGCAGCGACCTGCGGATTGATTGGCACAGTACTCATTGCGCTCCCGTTGCGACTGTAGCGCTTGGGCGCAGGCCAATAGGTATGTTTGCTCCCGCCGGCTGGCAAAATTCGTCGTGCACGGCCCGGACTACTTCCGCACTTCGCGCAGCCGACACAGCAAAGCAGATGCTAAGTTCGCTGGCTCCCTGAGCTACGGCAATTACGCTCTCATTACACCGCGCCACCGCGGAGAAAACGCGGCCTAGGATGCCGCAGGTTCCTTTCATCGATTCGCCAAGAACCGCCACCACGGCAATTTCACTATTGACCTCCGCTGGCAGAAGCACGCCCTGTGCGAGCTCAATGCGGAAAATGGAGTGAATCAGCTGCAGGACACGCGTTGCATCGGAGTTGCGCAGCACCAACCCCAACGCATGCTCAGGAGAAGACTGCGTTGCAAACAGAACCTCAATATGTTCCTGCCCCAGACGGAGAAAGAGCCTTCCCCAAAGCTCCACGGGATGAACATCTCGCCGCGTGAACAGTGAGATGAGCGTGGCGTCTTTGACTGAAGTCACGGATTTCACCGGAGAGTTGGCCGGTTTCGCGTCATGGGTAATTTTGGTACCGGCAACTTCAGGGCGGAATGAATTCTTGATCCAGACAGGGAAGCCCGCTTCCGCGGCCGGATATGCGGCTTTGGGATGAATCACCTTCGCGCCGTAATATGCAAGTTCAATCGCCTCTTCAAAGCTGATTTCCGGCAGAGTAGTGGCGTCGGGACAAATGCGCGGATCGGCGGTGAGTACGCCATCCACATCGGTCCAGATCCAGACTTCGTCTGCGCCACCAGCGGCTCCAATGATGGTGGCGGAATAATCGGAGCCTCCGCGGCCCAGCGTAGTGGATTTCCCAAGCGCGTCCGCGCCGCTATATCCGGCGACGATGGGCACAATGCCGCGATCGACAAGCGGAAGCAAAGATTGTTTACATTGCTTGCGGGTGGCTTCAATATCCGGCGCAGCGTTGCCAAAATTGCTGTCCGTTACAATTACGTTTTCCGCGCGCACAAACTCAGCCTTCGTTCTAGCTTGCTGAAGGTACGCGGCCAGCACCCAGGCGGAGATTCGTTCTCCTAATGCGACCAGGGAGTCCGCTGTTTGCGCAGAAATATCCGACCGCAATGCGGAGAGAGCGGTGCAGGCATTTTGCAGTTGTGCGATGACTTCAGCTAAATAATCATTTGCCGCGACATGCTGCTGCGGTTCAAGCAGGCTTGCGATCAGTTGCCGGTGAACGCTCTCAAATTTTTGTAAATGCGCATGGGTTGCCGCTGCATCGCCATTCCGGGCCGCTTCAATAGTTTTGAAAATCAAGTCGGTCACACCCGCCATGGCGGAAACTACCACTATGATCCGGTCATGTTTTGCCGCTTCGCTGACGATGGCGGCACACTGGCGGAACCTATCCGCATTCCCCACGGAGGTACCGCCAAACTTCATTATGATCAAACTTTTTCCGTGCATCACTCCTTCTCCAACTTCTGCAAAACTGCTCCAAGTCTTTCCACCAGCGGAACCAGTTCGCGTGTTACTCCGGCGCCATTGTTGTCAGCCGTGGTGAACATGGCTTCTGTCTGCACACCCCCAGCGGCAAAAAATCTCTGTAATTCTTCCGCCACTCGCATCTCTTCGCTCGTGGTAAACGCGATGACGGACGAGCCCGACCCGCTGATTGCCACTCCAAGCAAACCGGGGAGCCGCAAACCCAGGCACTGCTCCATTCCGGGAACCAGTTGCTGCCGGTACGGCTGATGAAGCTTGTCTTGAAACAGCTCTGGAAAGAGCTCGAAATTTCCTGAAAAGCAGGTGGCGGCTAAAAGAGAAGTGCGCTGCAAAGTATGCAGAACATCGGCCCGGTCGTACTTTTTCGGCAGTACCTCACGCGCCTGATGCGTTGGCACAGTAATTGATGGGGTGACGATCACCAGGCGGATGCTTTCTGGAAACGTGGTCTTCGCAACTACCACACGCTCCACATTGTTTGAAAGCGCCAGCACCAGACCGCCATAGTAAGCGGCAGCGGCATTATCAATATGGCCTTCAATCTCTTCCGCCCAACGCAATAAGACTTCCGGCGCGACTTCTTTTCCACTATGTTGGACCCCAAGCAGAAGGCCGGCAATCACGGCAGCCGCGCTGCTGCCAAGTCCCACGCCGATGGGAATCTCGCTTTCCACCCCCACGTGGCCGGTGGGCGGAGCAGCGTCCAGGCGCTCTGCGGCAAATCGCAATGCATGCAGGATCAGGTTTGAACTTTGCATGGGGAAGCGTTCAGGCGTTTTTCCCTGATATTCGAGACTCAGCCCTGCGGTGGCGGAAGGGACGAAGAGCGCTCTTAGATAGATCCTTAGCGCCAGCCCGCCGCAATCAAAAGCGCAGCCCAGGTTGGCGGAAGTGGCAGGTACTACCACGCGCCAGCCGTGTCCCGTGTTTTGTGAATTTGACCGATTCATAATTACTTATGCCGCTAAAAGCAAAAACCCACTCGCTGCGGCGAGTGGGTCAGGAACTTATGATTGCTGGTTCGTTACGCTGACGGCTCGCCGGATTTTCGCATGGATGTGCGTGTGCTTGTTGTTGTCAAACACATTGCCATCGCGAAGATGTTTTGGCGAACCTGCATGAAATGGCACTATAGCCCGGATTTACAGGCAGAGTCAAGAACCATAAGTAATGGGAGAAGAGCTGTGGACAGGATTCCCGGCAGGACCGAATCAGTTCCAGGTATCTTCAAAAGAAATGAATCAGTTCCATTTTGGCATTCATCTCAATGTTTGAAGAGGTTTGCAGAGGTTCAAACGCAAGATAAGCTTGACACCTGAGTTACTAGCGTATACTTTTTTCCCATGACAGTTATTCGCCAAGACATGTGTATGTGTTGTTGCAAGGTGACAATCGTGCCTCTGGCTGGAGAAACTGCTACCTAATTCGCATTTAAACTTAGGAAACAGGACCCATCGCCAGAGGCGATGGGCTTTTTGCTTTTTGGGAGCATTTGGTTTTTTTGACATCAAGGACTGCGCGAGACTATGAGCATAGGAACGACCACGGCGGTGAAAGAAACGAAGGCCCAGCGGGCGGAGCGCCTGAAGCTGGAAAAGAACCCATTGGAGTGCTTCGAGGAGATACGGCAGTTTGCCAGTAAAGGGTTGTCGGCTGTTCCGGACTCCTGGATTAAGACCTACTTTCGGTGGTGGGGTGTTTACACGCAGGGGGATGGCGCGGGAGCGATTGGCGGAGTTGGAGGCGAAGGCCGTGCAACTCCCTACTTCATGCTGCGCATTCGTTTGTCGAATGGTTTTGTGAATGCACAGCAGTTGCGCGCTATCGCGGGTCTTACTGAAAAGTATGCCGGCGGAATAGCCGATATTACCGTGCGCCAGAACATACAACTGCATTGGATCACCATCAAAGATCTTCCAGATGTGCTGCAGGCTCTTTTTGATTGCGGCTTGACCTCGATGGCGACGTGCGGCGACGTTACCCGCAACGTTACGGGCTGCCCGCTGGCTGGCTTGAATGGGCATGAGCTTTGCGACGCTTCGCCATTAGTAGATGAAGTGACGCAGTTGCTCGTCGACAATCCTGAGTTTTATAACCTGCCCCGAAAGTTCAAGATCAGCATCAGCGGCTGCCCGGATTGGTGCTCCTATCCTGAAATCAATGATCTGGCTTTTACCCCAGCCGTTCGTGAAGTGGCAGGGGAGAATGAAGTTGGATTTTCCATCCGTGTGGGCGGAGGGCTTTCCACCGAGCCTCACATGGCGGTGCGACTCAATGCTTTTGTGCGCTGGGAGCAGGTCATTCCAGTAAGCAAGGCGGTTGCCGAAATATTTCGTGACGCAGATGGTCTGCGGGAAAATCGCGAGCGCGCGCGGCTGAAGTATTTATTTCTCCAGCATGGATGGACAGCCGAATCGTTTTTGCAGGAACTGGAGCGCAAACTAGGATACAAATTGGAGCCGGGTGTTCTGGAACAGCAGCCTGACGATGTATTCCGTGACCATGTTGGCGTGCATCGGCAAAAACAGCCAGACCTTTTTTCTATTGGCGCCGCAGTGCTGCGCGGACGCCTCAATCCTCAGCAGCTACGGGCGGCAGCCGGTCTGGCGGAGCGCTACGGGAATGGCGAGCTTCGCACCACGAACACGCAAAATCTGGTGATTGTGAACGTGCCACGCGCAAGCACCGCGGCCGTGACTCTTGGCCTGGAAACTGCGGGACTGCATGTTACGGCCTCTCCTTTTTGGCGTGGCGCCGTAGCTTGCACCGGCAGCGAGTTTTGCAAGCTGGCGATTGCAGAGACCAAAGCTTTCACGCGCTGGCTGGTTGAGGAGTTGGAAGAGCGCGTTCCCGAGTTTGATCAGCAATTGAAGTTGAACGTGACGGGCTGCCCGAATAGTTGCGGCCAGCATCGCATTGCGGATATTGGACTGGAAGGTAAAAAGCTCAAGATTGCCGGCCGCATTCAGGATGCTTACTACTTCTGCCTTGGTGGAGCAGTAGGTGAACACGCCGGCTTTGGGCGACCGGTGGGTTATCGCTGCGCGGCCAGCGAAGTGCCGGATGCCATTGAGCGCCTGCTACGCAGTTATTTTGAGGAGCGCCATGGCGGAGAAAACCTGCGACAGTTTTTCGCGCGCCATTCTGAAACTGCCTTGCGAACTTTTCTTGCCGGACAGGAACTGCCGCCAGTATTGCGCGATACCTCACCCGGTCGGGTGCCGCATGGAGTGGAAGGATAGCCATGTCTCTTTACCCAATTTTTCTCAAGCTTGAAGGACACAAGGTCCTGATCGTGGGCGGCGGCCTGATTGCCGAACAAAAGATTGAAGCGGTGCTGCGTTCGGCGACGGACGTTACCGTGGTTTCGCCGCAGATCACGCCGCGCATCCTCTTATGGGCGCACCAGGGCCGTGTTAAGTATCACGCTGTTGAATTTCGTCGCGGCATGACACAAGGATATTTCCTGGTGATTTCCTGCACCGATTCTGAAGAGACTAACCGCGCCGTATATCAGGAAGCGCGTGAGAATGGCGCATTGGCAAATGCGG
>DATBVH010000569.1:0-7296 GCA_036515395.1 Candidatus Angelobacter sp. | reverse complement strand
TGTTCCAGATCAAATTTCAAATTGAAGTGTAATCAGCAACTCTGTTCACTTCGAAAACTGTGAAGCAGCAGCTCTGCTAAGCCGCGACTTATGCGGGTTTGCTAGCAGTGCCATCAGAGTGAGCAACGGGAAGTCTCTCCCTCAACTCTAACCAGAGAGTTGCTTTTGTGCAGAGCTGCGGCATCCCTGGCCGCGCAGATTGGCAGAACCTTCACGCGCGATGAAAAATTTTAGAAGATGGATCGGCACCTCAATCATAGTGGCGATGGCAGCGGTGCTGTTTTCGCTCTCGCCAAATCTTCACTCGCAGCAGATTGAAGCAACAGCGGCGCAGGCGGTTTCCTATGAAGGGCAAACAGTGGCGTCAGTGCAGCTGGCCGGTCAGCCGGACGGAACGCCCCAGAAAATGCGAGATCTGATCGCCCAGCCGATCAATGCGCCTTATTCCCAGGCCAAAGTTGACGAGACTGTGGCCGCTCTGAAAAAGGTCGGCAATGTAAAAGATGTGGAAGTCCAGGTAACACCGGCGGCCGAGGGCGTGCAAGTGGTCTTTATTTTGAAGCCCGCTTACTATTTTGGCGTTTACACATTTCCCAAGGCAGAGAAGGTTTTCCCTTATACGCGTCTGCTGCAAGCCGCCAACTATTCCAAGCAGGAGCCCTTCTCGCAGGAAAAAGTGGAAGAGGCGGAATCGAGCTTGCTGGACTTCTTTCATCGCACGGGCTTCTTCATGGCCACGGTGGAACCGAGAATGCAGACGGACGATAGGCATCGCGTGGTCAACGTGGAATATGACATCAAGCTGAAGCGGCGGGCAAAGTTCGGCAACGTGATTCTGGCCGGAGTCTCAGAGCAACAAACCAGGAAATTAAACTCCAGCCTTCGCTCCATCAAAGCAAGAATTAAAGGCGCGTACATCAAGCCGGGCAAACCATATCGCTTGAAAAAGCTGACAGCGGCGACTGCGTTCCTGAAGCAGCAGTTAGGAAGCCAGCACCTGCTTGCCGCCCGGGTGAAGCTGGTGTCAACACTTTATAACCCTGAAACCAACCGGACTGACATAAAGTACGACATAACGGAAGGGCCAAGAATCGAAATCAAGCTGGCAGGAGCGCACGTGTGGGGACGCACTCAGAAAAAGCTTATCCCCATGTACCAGGAAAATGCTGTCGATCCGGATCTGGTGAATGAAGGCGCGCAGGACCTGACTTCTTATTTCCAGGCAAAAGGTTTTTTTGACGCAAAAGTTCAGAGCCATATTCAAAGGGACCCATCCGGCGGCGTGACCGTGTTGTATCAAATCAACAAAGGCCCGCGCGGTAAGGTAGAAGCGATTGACTTTCACGGCAACGAACACTTCTCTGACAAAGACCTCAAGTCACACGTGCTGGTAAAGAAGCGTACGCCGTTGGTCCCGTTTTCGCATGGCAAATATAGCGAGCAACTGGTCCGCAAAAGCGTGAAGAACATTGAAGGGCTGTACCGAGGCGCGGGATACAGCCAGGTGAAAGTTACGCCGAAGGTGGTGAACAAGGAAAACGAACTGCAACTTACGTTCCAAGTGGAAGAAGGCGTGCGCGATGTAGTTGAGTCATTGCAAATCGAGGGCAGCAAGGCGCTCACGAAGCAGGAGCTTGCGCCCAAGGGCGTGAATCTGGAGCCGGGAAAGCCGTATTCCACACTGCTGCTGACGAAAGATCGTGACCAGATCATGGCAACGTATCTGGACAAGGGCTTTCTGAACGTGACGTTTAAGTCGAAAGTGGAGCACACCAAAGACGATCCGCACCATGTTCACGTGGTCTATCAGATAGAAGAAGGACCGCAGGTACGCACAGCCAGCGTGGACCCGGTGGGCGCGCAGCATACGCGGCCGGAGATTATCGCACGCAATGCGGATATAAAAGTGAATAAGCCGTTGAGCGAGACGACTCTGCTGCGCGGTGAAAGCCAGCTATATACCCTGGGCGTTTTTGACTGGGCCAGCGTGGATACGCGCGCGCCGATTACTGACGATCCGAATGCTGCCGTGCTGGTAAAACTCCACGAATCAAAACGCAACACCATCGCGTATGGATTCGGGTTTCAGGTCATCAATCGCGGAGGAAGCATACCCAGCGGAACAATTGCGCTGCCCGGACTTCCACCGGTAGGCCTGTCCACGAAATTTACTACCAGCCAGAAAACATTCTGGGGACCGGAAGGATCGATTGAGTACACGCGCAGGAATTTCCGTGGCAGGGCAGAAACAATAACACTAGCCGCGTTTGGTGGAAGGCTGGACCAACGTGGTTCGGCAAGCTGGGGCAACCCCACATTCTGGAATAGCGGCTGGGGTTCCACCCTAACGTTCTCCGCCGAGCGCACGAGCGAGAATCCGATTTTTACCGCACGGCTGGGCGGTGCTGGACTGCAGTTCCATCATTATCTTGACCGGAACCGGCAGAAATCTGTGATCCTCCGCTATGACTTCAGAATTACGAAGCTGTCCAACATCGTGATACCAGATCTGGTGCTGCCGGAAGACCAGAATGTGCGGCTCTCATCACTGGCTGCTTCATTCAACCGCGATTCGCGAGACAATCCGCTGGATGCTCATAAAGGAATCTATGAGAGTCTTGAGTTGGACGTGAACCCAGCATTTCTGGGGTCGAACACAAGCTTTGGGCGTTTGTTGGGACAGGTGGCTTATTACAGGTCGCTGACAAGCGATTCAGCGCTGGTTTGGGCCAATAGTCTGAGGCTGGGAATGGAACACGCGTTTGGCGGCGCCCACATCCCTATCAGCGAAAGCTTTTTCTCAGGCGGAGGCAGCACGCTACGCGGCTTCAGCTTGAACGGAGCCGGACCGCAACGCCAGGTACTGGTCTGTCCCACGGACAATCCGGGTTGCGGCGTACAAATTTCGGTGCCCGTCGGCGGAAAGCAGCTTGTGGTCTTCAATTCCGAACTGCGCTTCCCGCTGGGTATTTCCCTGCCATTTGTGGGTGGCGCTCTGGGTGGCGCAGCTTTTTATGACGCCGGGAACGTTTATTCCAATGTGACCTTTAAGAATGTATTTACCGATCTCACTCATACCGTTGGGTTCGGATTGCGTTACAAGACGCCGGTGGGACCCATCAGAATTGACATTGGACATCTGCTGAATGCGCCGCCAGGAATAAAGACACAGCAGGTCTTTATAACGTTGGGACAGGCATTCTGAAGAGGGCAGATTTTGAAACGGGAGCATTTGAAAAAGAGCTTCTGAAAAGGTGAACCGTGAAAAGGTGGAAAAAGATTGTTCTGTGGAGTCTGGCGGCGATCATTGTGCTGCTTGTGGGCACGGTAGTAACGCTGGTCTTTTTGCTCGACCACAATGAAGGTTTTCGCCAGAAGATTCTGGCCAAGGTGGAGAATAGCGTTCGTGAATCCACAGGAGCGCGGCTGGAAGTGCGAGACTTCAACCTCAGGCTCTCCAATCTCAGCCTCGATCTCTACAATGTCGTGGTGCATGGCACCGAGCCCGATCCGAGCCAGCCACTGATGGCCGTTGACCATTTACAGGTCGGCCTCACGATTGATTCCTTGCTGCATAAGAAATGGCATGTGCGCGACATTATTGTGGATCATCCGATTGTGCGCATGGCCGTGAACAAAGCGGGCGAGAACAACCTGCCTAAACCGGAAAAGAAAAGCACCAGCAGCAGCACGAACGTGTTTGATCTGGCAATCCGGGAGCTGCGCCTCAATAACGGCGAAGTTTATTACAACGACCAGAAGACCCCACTGGAAGCAGACCTGCACAACTTCGCCGTCAGCGCGAACTATGATCCAGCACAGAACAAATATTCCGGCGACCTTGGCTATAACGCCGGAAAGATTGTGTACGGAAAATATGCGCCGGTAGAGCACAACCTGCAGGCGAAATTCGGCGTGACGCCGCAACAATTTACGCTGGATAGACTGGACCTTGTTGCGGGCGAGTCGCGGGTTGGATTGAATGCGACGGTGAATAATTACAGCTCGCCGAACATGCAGGCCAGCGGCGGCTATGAAGCTACGCTGGTCACAAATGAGTTGAAGAGAATACTGAAAGATCCATCACTCCCCGGCGGCACTGTGAAGTTGACAGGAGAGATGAAGTACCAGGCCGATCCGAATCGGCCGATGCTGGAGACGGTCTCTGTGACCGGAAACGTGAGCAGCCCAGGGCTGGACGTGAAAACGCCGAGTTTGCAGACGGAGATTCGCGATCTCTATGCGCGATACCAGCTTTCTGGCGGCAATGCTGAAGTGAATGATATTCGCGCGCGGGTAATGGGCGGCACGTTCAACGGCAAGCTGACGATTAAAGATGTCGCAGGCGCTTCAATTGCGCAGTTGCAGGCTTCACTGAAAGGTTTGTCGCTGGACCAGGCACAGACGGCGACGCATAACACTTCAATGCGGCAGGCGCACTTGAGTGGACGGGTTGACGCGGACGCGAACGCCCACTGGGCCAAGACGCTCGACAATGTGGTGGCGCATAGTGATGCCACAATCAATGCCAGCCTGGGGCAAGGCCCAGCAACGCCGCTGAATGGCGTGATCCACTCTGATTATGCGGGTGCACACAAGCAGCTGGCGCTCACCAACAGTTATATTCGCACGCCGCAGACCACCATCAACTTGAACGGCAAGATCAGCGATTATTCGCAATTGCAGATTGCGCTCCGATCGAATGACCTGCATGAGCTTGAGACATTGTCAGTAGCCTTGCAGAAGCCAAAACCAGGACAGCCGCCAGCGCCGCCGCTGGGACTCTACGGCACGGCCAACGTGAATGCGACGGTGAGGGGATCACTCACGGCGCCACAGATCAACGGCCAGATGGACGCGCGAAACTTCCGTGTAAAAGGCAGTTCGTGGAAAGTCCTGCATACAAATTTTGCCGCGAACCCATCTCAGATAATGCTGAGCAATGGCGATCTGGAAGCCGTGCCACAGGGGCGGATCAACTTCAGTGCGCAAGCCAGGCTGAAAAAATGGGCTTACACATCATCCAGTCCGATCACTGCAAATATCTCCGGCTCGCAAATTTCAATTGCTGATCTGGAGCGGCTAGCCAATAAAACCTATCCGGTAAGCGGTACGCTGGCGCTCAACGTGTCCGTACATGGATCGCAACTCAATCCCGTGGGACAAGGAACGCTTACTGTCACGAAGGCAAAAATCTCGACCGAGACTATCCAGAACCTGAACGTGAAGTTTCAAGGTGACGGAAACACTGTGAAAGCAAATATGACGGTGCAAATGCCGGCAGGGACAGCCCGGGCCGACGTGGACTATTTCCCAAAGACAGAAGGATACGATGCGCATGTGCAATCGCAAAATTTCCGGCTGGAAAAACTACAGACCGTGATCGCGCGCAACATGCAGATTGCCGGCGGCGTGAACCTGAACGTAAGCGGAAAGGGCACGGTGAAGGATCCGCAACTGCAGGCCACAATCGAGGTGCCGCAATTGCAGGTGCAGAAGCAGACCGTGCAGGGCCTGAAATTCCAAACCACGGTGCAGAATCACGTAGCGTCCATCGCGCTCGATTCAGACATAGCCCAGGTCTTTCTTAAAGCGCGCGGCACGGTGGGCATTGAAGCGCCGTACATGGCGGACATTCATCTGGACAGCGGAAAAATTAATTTCCAGCCGCTGGTTGCGCTGTATGCTCCGGCCCAGGCGGCTGATCTTTCCGGGCAGACGGAACTGCACGCAACCTTGCGAGGGCCGCTGGCGGATAAAAATCGCGCAGAAGCACATCTGGAAATCCCGACTCTTGATGTGCATTACAAACAATTCCAACTTGGGGCAGCAAAACCGATCATTGCGGACTACAAGAACGGCACGGCGACATTGCAGCCGACCTCAATCCGCGGCACCGGCACGAGTGTCGATGCGGAAGGCGTAGTCCCGGTGACCACGCCAAAAGCCGCGTCCTTCCTGGTGAAAGGCAATGTTGATTTGGGCGTGGCGCAAATGATTGTGCCGGACATCACCAGTTCCGGCCAGCTGCAATTTGATATTGATTCAAAGCGCTATAGTAAGGGCACGAATTTGAATGGCCAGATCAAGATTGTGAATGCCAACCTGCACACAACGGATTCCCCAGTGGGACTGGACCACGCGAACGGAGCGATCAACGTAACGCAGGATCGGTTGGAAATCAGCAGCTTTGAAGGCCAGATGGGCGGAGGAACCATTAATGCGACCGGCGCCGTATCGTATCGTCCGGGAATCCAGTTTCATCTTGGGCTGACGGCCAACAATATCCGAGTGCGTTATCCGGAGGGTGTGCGCGCCATTGTGGCCTCTAACCTTGCGCTTACTGGGAACACGCAGCAGTCGCAACTGACCGGGCAAGTAAAGATCCAGCGGGTCTCATTCACCCCGGACTTTGACCTAAGCACGTTTACTTCGCAGTTCAGCGGAGGAGGCGCCAGCGATAGCGGAACACCGGGATCATTCACACAGGGAATGAAGCTGAATATTGCAGTGCAATCCACCAGCCAGATGAACCTGGTGAGCAGCCAGGTAAGCGTAAAAGGTGACGCGAATCTGCGTGTGGTTGGTACCGCCGCGGACCCAGTGATCCTGGGACGCACCACGCTAACCGGTGGGGAATTTTTTCTGGTTGGGAACCGTTACGAAGTTCAGAACGGGACAATTGACTTTTTGAATCCTGTACGCACAGAACCAGTCCTGAACATACAGGTAAAGACCAAAATTAATGAATACAATATTACGCTGGCGTTAAACGGCCCCCTGGAACGCCTGCAAACAACGTATACCTCCGATCCTGCGTTGCCGCCGGTAGACATTATTAACTTGATTGCTACGGGCAAAACGGTGGAGTCAGCGGCGGCCAACCCCAGCCCGAGTCCGACGAGCGCGATGGGCGCGCAATCACTGCTGGCATCAGGCATCAGCAGCCAGGTAAGCGGTAAGATTGCCAAGCTGGCCGGAGTGTCACAACTGCAGATTGACCCGGGGCTGGGAACAGACAACGGACAAAATCCTGGAGCGCGCATTGCCATTCAGCAGCGTGTTACCAGCAATCTGCTCGTGACGTTCGCCACGGACATTACGTCAACACAGCGAGAGGCAATCCAGATTGAATACAAGTTCAACCCAAAATGGTCAGTGAGCGGCACGCGCGACCAGAACGGCGGGTTCGGCGTGGATGGAAGGTATCGGAAGGATTTTTAGCCTGAATCATTGGATTTTGCCGCATAGTTGGTTAGCGGGGATTTTGGCAGCTCTTGGCAAGAGCTGCCGTTG
>DATBVH010000568.1:0-9270 GCA_036515395.1 Candidatus Angelobacter sp. | reverse complement strand
AATGAGCAGCGCAACCGTAACCCCCAACAGAGCGCGACGCGCCCACGCCCAGCCGGCGGAGGAATCGTTCGCGGCAAAGGCCACTGATTTGCTGGAACAAACTCTTGAGCGCCAGCGCGAATTGATGTTGCAGCGCGAGTACCAGGTGCTGGGCACAATCGATTTCATCTGGGTAGTGCGCGAGTCTGGGCTGATCAAGATGGACTATCGCAAGAGCGGCCCGAATCTCGGCTTCAATTCTGAAACCGGCGACTTCCTGTTGCTCACGGCCTGGCGGGGACTGCCCGACCTGGCAGAGCAATCGCAACCTTGCACGGCCTGCCTGGGAACATGCGGCGACTGCCACGGCAAAGGCAAGAAGCCTTGCACTCTCACCGGATGCGCCGGTAGCGGATACCTGAAAGTTAAGTTTGGACTCTGCCCCGATTGCCTGGGCGGGAAGTTTAAAAAGACCAAGCCAAAATGCCAGACGTGCAACGGCCGCGGCGAAGTGGCTGAGCCGGAAAAATGCAAAGGGTGCGACGAAAACGGATTGGCGGCATGCGCGCCTTGCCGCGGGACTGGGAAAGTTTCCACCGGGAAAGCCAATGGCAAAGAGGATGGCTTCAATGCGGAGTTGCAGCAGTTTGTTACGGTGCCCAAATGCACGAGCTGCAATGGCACTGGCAGGACGGCGGAAACCAAGCCCCAGGACTGGAAGCAGTTTGTGAATGGCCGGCTGGGCAAGCGGATCGCGATCGGGCCAATCCAGCGCATCGTGTGGCACACGCTGGGGGTTGGCTCAGTGTTTCAGCAATGCCAGATTTCACCCGACAACGGCGGCAACCTGATGGTGCTGCTGTTGGAAGGAGAGGATCCGGGAGCAAAACAATATCTGGTGGGAGGAATCCCTCAGATCAAGTGAAAAAGTTCTTGAGCTAACAGCCAGAAGCTAGCAGCTAGTAGCTGATTTTCAAAACCGCCCCTCACGTTTCAGTTTTGCGGACCTTCGCAAACCGGAACGGCGAGGGGCTTTGCATTTTGCAACACATGTTTAAGCAACACAAGGGAGAAGGCACATGCCGGAGTTCAGACGAGTTCGATTGATCAACCCCCGGAAAAAGAGTTCACGGTCCCGACGCCGCGCACAGCGCAACCGGAAAGGACGCTTCGTAAAGCGTTCCGCCGCGCGCCGCAGCAGCGCCATGAGGCCACGCCGCAGAACCACGCGGACCGTTCGCAGAGTTTCACGCCCAAGAGCGAGGGCGCGCAAGAAAAACCCGCTCGGAGAGGAGTTGATACTTTTGAGCAATCCACGCAGAAAGAAACGCACCACCAACGGCCGGCGTCGTCGCCGGACCACCAATCCATTCCAGATGGCCACGAGGCGGCGCCGGCGCAGCAATCCGCAGCGCAGCTTCCGCCGCCGTCGCAACCCCGTCACACGCGAGGGAGCGAAGACGTTCGCGATCGAAGGCGTCAAAGCCATCGCAGCGGGCGCAGTCGGCGCAGTTGGAACGCGCGCCATTGTGCAAGGCATCTTGGGCGACAAAAACGTCGGCATGATGGGCTATGCGGCCAACCTTGCCGTTGCCTTGGGCGGAGGCTTCCTGCTTTTCAAGTTTACGAAGAGCAAGAGCATCGCGCTGGGCTGGGCTGTAGGCGGAGCTGCCAACACCGTGCAGCGGATCTGGTCGGAGAAGGTCAGCATGACTTCACCCGCCGCCGCCGCGCCGGCTTTGGGCGACCTCGACTATTCCAGCAATGGCATGGGCGGAGTCGGACTGAGCGGTTACGTCAACACTGGATACGCGCTGCCTTCGGTCACCGGACCGGATGGAACTATTCAACCAGCGTTCCAGCCGCAATTGCCCGCAGTGGCAGCCGCGGCCGGATCAGTGTCGCAGCCTAGTGGCGTCGCGCAGAGATACGCGCCTCGCTATTAAGCCGAAAGCCTTTTAACCCAAAGGCGATCACCCAGCTCCGGCTGGGAATCGCCCAACACTTTAACGACCTCAGGAGGAGGTGAAAGACGATGAAGAATTTCAATCAGCAACAGGGCGATGACCGCTTTCTGCCCCGATACAGAACGTATCGCGAGCTGAAGGCCAGCAATTTTGGCAAGCGCGTGCGTTGCTCCAATCCGTCCGTTGGTGGAATTGAGGACCTGGTTACCCAGCCGATCTATGACTCGGTATCGTTCGCCGCCGGCGCTGCGTTTGCCGCGCAGACGATGTTCCAGACCATCAAAGGGCAGAACGGTAAAACGCTCGCCCAAACCAACATGACCGCGGCCGGCGCTCTGGTGAACCCTCAGCGTTTGAACTGCCGCGCGCTGCGCGTGTGGATCTCCAATTCCACCGTTCCCGTGGATCTCTTCAACTTGCTGCAGAACGTCAGCATCGAGGTGAAGTTCAACGGCAAGCCGTACTTCCAGGGACCGCTGGGCCTGCTTACCGCGGGTTGTGGCGCCATGGTTACGGCGGCTGCCCAGGTGGGCACCGCGCCTGCCGGTTCCGCTCCGCTGTTTTCCACCAGCAACGGCCAGCCGGACCAGCGCAACGTGTTCAGCTTGAACCAGCCGATCATGATCGAGCAGGGTGAGCCTATCGAGGTGAAGCTCAACGCGGATATCGCGTTCAACTTCGCCGCGGCGGGCGCAAACCCGGCCGGCGCGGGCACCACGATCTACGTCATCCTGGATGGCGACCTGTATCGCGCAGTCAACTAGCAACAGAACCAATTAACTCGCCCCCCTGTTTTTTCTCGACTCACATTTTTCTAGGAGGCCGTCCATGGCGCAGCCATGCAAATTTTGTCAGGGGAAGGGCGTTGTCCAGTTCAATCCCAGCTTGCCGCCTGTTGCTTGCCCGGTCTGCGGAGGCACCGGCTTTGAGGAAGATCCCGGACTGTTCTACGTCTATGAGTTCACCTTTGCCTTGGCGGCGAACGACGTATCCAAGCAGTTCTCGCTCAACATCCAGAACTACGACTTCAAGTGGATGTTCGCCATGGTGGTGAGCACAGGCTTCTTCACCGTCAAACTGAGCGATGCCTCAAGCAATCGTCCTTTCAGCAATCAGGAAGTACACGTAAACAACCTGTTCGGCACCAGCCAGAACCCGTTCCCGTTGCTCACGCCGTTCACGTTCCGCAAAAAAGGACAGATCCTCGCGGTGGCCAGCGACTTGAGCGCCGCTCCCAACAATATCCGGATGGCTTTTGCCGGAGTGGAACTCACCAGCTAGGCGGGGGAAAGTGTTTTTCCCCGCCTGGTCAAACGTCAACAACCAACAACAGCCGGCGCCAGTAACAAGGCGAACGGCGGAGATGGAAACCAATGCGCAAACTCTCGAAGTACCTATTAGGAATAGTTGCGGTGGTGGCGATCGTCACCATCGGCAGCTTTCCAGCCTTCGCCCTGGGCGCAAGCCCAATGGCTCTGGTGGCGGCTGCAACAACGGCGGCAACCCCGTTCGCGACGCAAGTAAAACTGCTTGCGATCAGCGGCTCGGTATATGCCTTGCTGCAAGTCGTCAAACAGGTGTTCCCCCTCGCTGGGCTTGGGGCCATTCTGTCGAACGTGGGGCTCTCCGTTTTGGGAGTGGTCGTCGTTATCAAGCCTGAAGATCTGTTCTCTCTCAATACGCTGACTCTGGTCGGCATTGCTGCCATCACCGCGGCCGGCGCTCACGGGACCATTAAATCTTTCACCAGCGGCGGTACTGATCTCAGTAATCCCGGACTTGGGGCAAATACAACGGTGCGCTCCGGCGTGGCGATGCTGCTTTGCGTTGCGCTCATCGGACTCACCGGCTGCTCTTCGTTGGAACGCCAGGCGTACAACGTCATTGTTGGCTCGAAAGCATTTACCAAAAGCTTCAGCGACAAGCACCCTGAGTGCGGAACGCGAGACGCCAATGGGAGATGGATCGCAGACCCGAACAACCAAGCCACCGTATGTGTGGCGATCAAAAAAGGGATTGCGGCCAAGGACCTGCTGATCGACGCCGCGGAAGAGTATTGCGCCAGCTCTGACTTTGACACTGGCGGCGCATGCAATCCCCCCAGTTCAAAAACCCTTAAAGACCAGCTTGCCGCTAAAGTGCAAGCCGCGATCACGGGTTACGAACAAGCAGAGACAGACTTGCGCGCGCTGATTCACTAACCGGCATCGCGCTTGCCCAAACCAAAAACGCTTTTAACCCGAAAAGAGGGGAATCGACATGGAAGACCAGGGCTATTCAATTCTGATTGACCTCGGCATCGCGCTGGGGAAGGAACTGCTGGGATCGCTTACCAAAGCGAAGGCCCCGCAGGATGTACTCGACGCCGCGGGCGCAACGGTCGCCGCGCTCGAAGCTCACAAGAATGATTTGATCACCAAAGCCAACCTGGAGGCGCAGCGGGGATAACTCGCCGTCGTTCCAGCAATCGCTCGACTACGCAACCAAACTGGCACGGCGTCTCACGCAACTGACGCCGTGCCGGATTCCAGAGAGGAAACGAACATGAACGAAATTCGACTGATCATCATCAAGAACCACGAAGATCCCACCAAAGACAAGCGCGTGGAGATCCACGTCACTGACGCAAATGCGGTTCTTGCCAGCATAAAGGACAAGCCAGACCACCAGTTCAAGGCCCTCGCCGGCGAGCTGACGTTCCTGGTCACTACAGTCCTCGCCAAATGTGGCGATACCGACAAGATCGAAATCGGAATCGACGAAGACGGCAAACCTAATCCTACGAGCGCATTCCACCACAAAGGCGATGGCTCCGGGGAAAAGGTCGCGTTCTCGCTGTAAACCGCGTTTTTGCGAACGTTCGCAAAAAAGGAGAAAAGCCAGATGGCAGCCGATCTCAATCAACTCGATCCCGTATTTAGGGAAAAGATGATCCAAGTCTACGCCGCTTGCATCGCCAGAGGCTATGAATTCCGGCCGAACTTCACCGGACGAACGCCGTGGCAACAGGCGCGACTCTGGCGGCAGGGACACAGCTTTGAAGAAGTCCAGGAGAAAGCCGCGAGGCTCAGCTCGGTCGGCGCGCGTTACCTAGCGGACATTCTTCTTTCTGTTGGCCCGCAGCAGGGCCGCTGGGCGACCGATGCGCTGCCTGGCATGAGCTGGCACAACTTCAAACCATCGAAGGCGTGCGACTCGTTCTTGCTGATCGACGGCAAAGCAGAGTGGAACGGAGAACATCCCGGCTATCTCGCGCTCGCCGAAGAAGGTGCCAACGTGGGTTTGACCAACATGCGGAAACTTCACGACTACGGACACTTGCAACTTGAGGCGCGCGAGGTGCCGGAGATTTACAACCTGGCTGCATTGTCGCAAGCCATGCAACAGATGTGGGGTGAGAAAGAAATCCCCTACTCGCTGGAGGAAAAAAGCAATGCAGTCGCAGGGAGCTGAGCTTTATCTTCCAAACCGCAAGACGCTCCAGGACCTTTACGTCCCCAACGAGAGCGAGCTGCCTCATGGCGATCCGCGCTTGCAGGTCTTCAACTTCGCTCCGGTGAATCCGCTGGAAACGCAGGAGCAGTCCTGGATCTTCGATCAGTCGATGGTCATCTGGGGAATTACCGGGTCCATGAATAACAACGCCGCGCCGGGTGCGGTGGTCGCCGCGGGCTTTCGCTTCCAGGTGCTGCAAGGCCATGGCCAGGTACAGCGTCCCTGGTTCAACAAACACCAGATCCAGCAGAACGTAATCGGAACGGCGGCGCTGCCTTTCCTGCTGCGGAAGACGCAGTTCGTTGCGGCCGGTGATTCTGTCACGGTGGAAGTAAAAAGCCTGGTCACGCCGGCGCAAGCAAACGTCACGCGCATTCAGCTCTGCCTTATCGGGGTGATTGTGCCTCAAGACAGCCCGCTACTGGCATAACGAAAAAAAGAGGATTCGCATGGCGACACAAAAGTTACTCAGTCCCGCGCAACAGGTCCAGCAGCATTTCTTGCGCATGAAACTTCAGGCCCTGGGGCGCGTTGTCCAGCCCGAGCCGTTGCGCGCGCCACCGTTGCCGCTCATCCGCGTCTCGCCTTACGTCGCTTTCCCAGCGGCCGGCGCGGGACCGCTCACGCTGGTTTCGTTCACCGTGCCCGCGGGCCTGAATGCCCTGCTGCAATACCTTTCAATTTTTGCCGCGGGCGGCAGCAACTACGTGGATGGCGCCGCCACGGTTATCTGGCGCGTGCTCATTGATGACACTGGGGTGAAGGGCATGGAGGCCCTGCAAGGCCAGTTTGGTTCTTCCTCTCTGCCCTTGCCGGTCGCGATCCCGCTGATTGAAAACAGCACGTTCAAGGTCACGGTAGAGGTCCCCAACGGCCAGGTTGCGCCCACCGGCACAACCGGCGTGCGCTTCCACGCCAGCCAGGCGCGCGCCGCCATCGCCGCTCTTACTGGAATTGGGACCAATACCACCTCTACCGGATCGGGCGCAGGCGCCGGCTCGCCGGGATCTGGCGGAGCTGGTGGCGGCTCCAGCATACCTCCGGTCTTTGGTGGCGGAGCTGGTGGCGGGGGCGGCCGCGGAGGACTTCAGCCGTGAACCCGCTTTACCTTTATGCCCTCATCGTGTCGATCCTCGCGCTGCTTTTGCAACTCGCGGGATACGTCTACTTCTTTGGTTTCTTTCGCGGCACGTTTCAGGAATTCAAGGAGAGCACCACCGCTTCACTCAAGCGGCTCGAAGCGGTTTTCTTTACCAACGTAAAAGTCGTGCCTCATTCAACCGGCGAGCAGATGCCCGTCGAGTCTCACTCAGTTCAACGGAGCAAAAGATAAATATGAAACGGGTCCTGCTATTTGCCATTTGCTATTTGCCAATTGCCCTCTTCGCCCAGACCTCGCAAACCGGCAGCGACTATATCGGTAAGCGTGTACAGCTCACGCTCTCCAATGCGCCGCAGCCGGTCACCAACGCTTCTGTCTTTGTGTCCGGCAATCCAGGACCGGCAACGTATTACTACTGGATCGTCACTCAAACCAGTCTCGGCGCCAGTTCGCCGGCCGGGCCGTTCCAGGCCGGCAACGCGCCCAATGTGTTGAGCGGATCGAACTTTGTCCAGATATCCTGGGCCACCGCGCCTGGCGGGGCCACCTATGATGTACTCCGTACTAGCAATACAGGACCGCCTTTTGGCGCGTGTAATTGCGCTGTGGCTACGGCCGTCGCGGGCAACTCGGTGAATGACCAGAGCAATGCTCTCAACTCCTATACCGTGAACACGCTCGATCCCAGCACCCTGACTGTCACCCTGCAAAACCAAAATGGCACGCTCACTACTTCTCCCTTTGGGCTGATCCTCAGGAAGATTGCCGGCCGTACCTGCTATGCCGACCAATATCCCGGCGCGGATGCCGGCGCAAAGATGATTGCCGCTGAAGCTGACACGAACTGCTCAAGCGTGGATGCTACTGGATTCACCGGACCGCAAACCGGGACCTCGACGGTGACGGCAACCGTCCCGCTCACAGTCGGCGCATACACCTATACCAGCTCGGCGAACCCGGCCATGGTGGTAGGGAATCAGTCAGCGATCATCGGCCTGGGGATGAACAACACGATTGTTACCTCCAGTTCCAATACAGCGGACGTGGTAAGAGCCCTATCTACTTCCCAGCGCTTCACCATCCACGATCTGACGGTCCAGCAGCCCGTCACCCGCACGGCCGGCGCGGCGCTCAGGATGTCCGGTGGCAACGCCTCGATTTATAACATCTCTATCCCGATCTATTTCGACGGAATGTTCTTCGATACGGCGATCACGTCGGGCGGGAATATGGTCAACAACTTTTGGTTGGGCAATGCAGTGGACTCAGGCTCACCACATTGCGGACTCAGAATAGGTGGCGTGAGCAGCGGAACTGTAGCATCGAATCAGTTTGCCAACGGAGAAATACTCACGTCGGCGACGCACACAGATGCTGATATCTGCGTACAAGATGGTGCCGATACGCAACTCTTTACCAACGTCCAGGCTATATGGGATTCAGTACATTCCAGTGTGGCTCTGCACACCGAAGTAGTGAACGGGGGAACTGAGCCTTTCGGGATTAACTTCGTGAACTCTGTCTTTGAAGGAGGCCCCTCAGCAAACTCGGTCGTCATCGATAAGGTCAGAGCGTTTACCTGTATAGACTGCAACGAAGCCACGGGCCTAAAAGGTGTTGTCATCAATGGTGGCGTTACGACCGGTCTAGCAAAATTTATGTGGCTTGGTGGCGTAATCGAAAACAACCAGCAGCATGGTGTAGATATCGAGGCTGGAATAGGAGATATCAATATCATCGGCGTGCGCTTTGCCGACAATGGCAAGCAGACCAACAATACCTTTGACCACATCTTTAACGTGGGAGCCGGCAACTTCCACTTCGACCAGAACTTCTTCGGCTCAATCCTATCTAGCGGAGCACCTGCTAACACCGTTAAGTGGGACATCGAAAATGCAGCTTCAGCCTGCACGAACTATACAATGACTGGAAACAACTTCAATACATCCGGCGCCAGTGGTACGTTGAGTGATGGATGCACAGGGACGAATCGATTTTCAACCAATCTAGGTAGTTCCACCCCAACAATTTTCCCTCTCCTGGGCATCCAGCTTCCCGAGGGTACGAACCCTACGGCGGTCGGTCTAAATACGATCTGTAATCCAAATACCAGTACGCATCAGCTTGAGTGCGCCAATAATGGCGGTTCATTCTTTCGAATGACGCAAACTATAGGCACTGGAACAGTGACCACAGCAGGTACAGCAGTAGCGGCAGGAACGTGTCAGGCCCAGACTGGAATCACAGTCACCGGAGCAACCACGTCAGACTCAGGAAACGCGAGCCTAAATGTCGCTTTACCTGCTACCTGGCAAACTGGAATTAATTGGAACAACGTGCAGATCACTGCCAACACTTGCACGATCAGTTTGTGTAATGGGACGGCTGCGAGCATTACTCCAGCGGCGACAGCGGTGCGCTGCACTGTAACGCGCTAGAGGTGAACTGGAGAATGGTTCGCGAGATGGTTGTATCTGTTCAGTG
This sequence comes from Candidatus Angelobacter sp., assembly GCA_036515395.1. Taxonomy (GTDB): domain Bacteria; phylum Acidobacteriota; class Terriglobia; order Terriglobales; family Acidobacteriaceae; genus Angelobacter. Next base: position 243 of record DATBVH010000568.1, on the reverse strand, counting down.
TTTTTTCGACTACAACGTCCTGGGAGAAATGGGAAGCGATTTTTCTCCCAGCCTCGCCCAAGCGTTTACGTAGTTCGGGATTGTCGAGAAGGACTTTGATGGTTAAGGCTAGAACGTCGGTATTTTGAGGTGGGACCAGCATCCCGTTCACATAATGCTGGACGACGTCACGGCAGCCAGGAACATCGGTAGTGACAATTGGGCGACTACAGGCAGCGGCTTCAATGAGAACCTTGGGAATAC
>DATBVH010000567.1:0-7283 GCA_036515395.1 Candidatus Angelobacter sp. | reverse complement strand
CTCATGGAAGCGCGATGCGACTCAGGCTCGGCGACAAACGCGTATCCACAATCGTAAGGAACATTCAACCATTTGTGCCCGTCGGTGGCCCAGGAATGTGCCTTGTCCAAGCCGCGCGCCAGTTTTTCATAGCGGGGGCTGGCAGTTACCCACATCCCGAACGCGCCATCCACGTGCACCCAGGCGCTGTACTTGCGCGCCAGTGGAATTAACGTCTCAAAATCGTCAAAGCCGCCGCTGTTGATGTCACCCGCCTGGAGCAGTACGAGCGCGGGACGGCCATCTAATTCCTGCAAAGCGCGTTCAAGCGCCGCCGAACTCAACGCTCCAAGCGGGTTTGTGTGCAGCGGCTTGAGTGAGGCGTCGCCGAAGCCAAGAAGGCGTAGCGATCGATCGATAGAGGCGTGACGTATGCCGCAGACGACGGTAATGGGCGGAGAACCGGCTAGCCCCTGGCGCTCTACGTCCCATCCTTTCTGATTCAGAAGCCATGAACGCGCTGCTGCGAGACACGTTGTATTGGCCATCTGGCAACCGGTGACCAGGGCAAAGGATGCGTTCGCGGGAAGTCCGAACAAGTCTTTCAGCCAGATTCCCACCGCTTCTTCCACAACGGATGCTGCGGGAGCAACGCTGTACATGCCGGCGTTCTGGTCCCAGGTTGAGGTGAGCCAGTCCGCAGCCAGCGCTGAGGGAAGTGAGCCGCCGATGACCCAGGCATAGAAGCGCGCGTTAACGGAATTGTTCAGTCCGCCAGCAGTGTCGCGGACGAGATCATTCACTACCTGTGATGCATCCATGCCTTCGGTGTTCCACGCTTTGCATACATTCGCACGCAGTTCGCTGAGAGATGCGGTTGCCCCCACCGGCTGATCATCCACGTTGTTCAGGTACTCAAGGGCCAGCTGCAGCGCCTGCTTCAGCACCGGGCTGAAATCCTTGCGCATGTATCTCACCTCGTCATTACAATGATAAATGCCGCCTGCTACCCGAATCTTGCGCTCAAACAAAGGAGCAGACGCTCTCACCAGTCCTTTCTGCCTCCAGGAGGATTGGCGTTCAGATCAGCATCCTCGCCCAATCGCGAATCTTGTGTTACAAAAATATGTTTGCTCAATATGCGTAAATCTGCCTCCACCGCGCCTCCGGGAGCCCTGTGCTAAGGGCCGCTTTCATTTCCCTGTCAGAAAGCAAATCTCTGCGCTCGGCGGCGGAGAAAACCTGGATTGGCCAGCGCCTTTCTCGCCGTTTTGTGGCTGGCACCACCATTGAAGACGCGCTTGCGGCCACGCAGGCCATGAACAAGCTCGGCCTGAGCGTGAGCGTGGATAATCTGGGCGAGAACGTGACCAACGCCGACGAAGCCCGGCACAGCGCACAGCTTTACCACCAGATGCTGGACCAGATGAGCGCCCTGGGGTTGAACGCCAACGTGAGCCTGAAGCTCACCCACATGGGGCTGGACGTGGATGAGGCGATGGCTTATGAGATCGCGTCGGGCGTGGTGCAGCATGCGACACGGATCAACAACTTTGTCCGCATTGACATGGAAGGCTCGGCGTATACGCAACGGACGCTGGACTTTGTCCATCGGCTGCATAGCCAGCCGGAGAACGCCGGGCACGTGGGCGCGGTGATCCAATCTTATATGTTTCGCAGCGAAAAAGATGTTGAAGCGCTGCTGGCGCAACGGATACGCATTCGCTTGTGCAAAGGTGCATACAAAGAACCGCCCGAGATCGCGTTCCCAAAGAAAGCTGACGTCGATGCGAATTACGTAAAGCTGATGAAGATGCTGCTGAAGAGCGGCGTGTATCATGGCATCGCCACGCACGACGAGAACATGATCCGCGCCACGATTGAGTTCGCGCAGAAAGAAAAGATCGCGGCTTCGACGTTTGAGTTCCAGATGCTTTATGGCGTGCGCCGCGACCTGCAGCAAAAGCTGGTGAAAGAAGGCTGGCGCTGCCGCGTTTATATTCCGTTCGGGACGGAGTGGTATCCCTACCTGATGAGGCGGCTGGCGGAGCGTCCGGCGAATGCAATTTTTATTTTGAAGAACCTGTTTCGGTAAGCCCCGGCGCGGATGAGCGCAGCGCAGCGGAACTGCACCCAAAAAGAAACATCCACCACGGAGGCGCGGAGACGCGGAGAAAACTCAAAAGCAAAAGTTAAAACCCCCAATACAGAGAACACAGGGGAACTTGGGAGGACGTGGAGAGCTGAAGAAAAACCAATGCGAAGACTAAAGAAAAAACTTCTTCGCGCATGGCACGAATCTGATTGGTGGCAGTGCAGCGTGGCGGGAGGCAACGGCCAGACGGGCGGGGAATGAGACTGCGGTTTGACAACTCTCTATCTACGTAAGCTACACTTAAGTGATTTGCCCGAGAAGTTCATTCGTCCAGGACGTTTTTAAAAACAGCCTAGTGACTCGCCCCATGACAAACCGGGTTTCATACACGCTTGAGTCAACCCTGGAAAGCGTCAATCAGGTGGAACAAAAAGCTACAGAGGTTGCCGCCGGCGCGGGACTGGCTGAAGACGAGCAATATCAGGTGGCGATGGCGGTACGCGAGGCGGCGGTGAACGCGGTCCTGCACGGCAATGCCTATGATCCGGGAAAGAGGTTTGTGGTGGCGTATGAAACCACCAGCGAATCGCTGGTGATTACCATCACCGACCAGGGCAAGGGGCTGGACGAGGAATCGCTGCCGGACCCGCTGGCGCCGGAGAACCTGATGAAAGGCTCAGGGCGAGGAATTTTTCTGATTCGAGCGTTTATGGACGAAGTAAAGATCCGAAACAAGAATCCGGGGACGGAAGTAACACTGATCAAACATACGGGCCGCAACGCGGCGAATGCCAAGGAGGAGGAAGCACAGTGAGCATGAAAGCAACCAATCGGCAAGTGGACGGCGTCGCCGTTGTGGATATGAGCGGCCGCATCACTTTGGGTGAGGGCAGCGTGGTATTGCGTGACACCATTCGCGACCTGATCGGCAAAGGGAGCAAAAAAATCCTGCTTAACCTGGGCGACGTTACATACATTGACAGCTCCGGCATCGGCGAACTGGTAAGCGCGTTTACCGCTGTCCGGCGCGAAGGCGGCGAACTGAAGCTGCTGAACCTGACCAAGAAAGTCCACGACCTGCTACAGATCACCAAGCTCTATACCGTCTTTGATATCAAAGACGACGAAGCAACAGCCATTAAAGCTTTCGGCAAATAACTTTCCATTTGCGGCAGGCGAGTTCCCGCTCGCCTGCCCACAGTATTTTTATGCCCAGAATTTCCCGTATTGATCGCGCAGCTGCCACGCCTGAGGTCGCCGAAGTTTACGACCATTTCATGAAGACCCGCGGCAACATTCCCAACATGTTCCGCACTGTAGCGCACCGTCCGGAAATTATGCGGACCATGGTGGCGCACCTCCGCGCCGTGATGGAAACCGGCACAGTCCCGGCCAAGCTGAAAGAGCTGGTGATTGTGCGAACAACGCAGATCAACCGCTGCGAATATTGACTGGCCTCACACACCGTCTTGGCAAGACGGCACGGCTGGACGGACGATCAGATCAACGACCTGGCAAATTTCGAAACCCGATCTGATTTCAGCGAAAAAGAGAAAGCCGCGCTGCGACTGGCAGAGCGTGTTACCCGCGACGCGCATACGGTCGATAATCAACTCTTTGGCGAGCTGCGCCAGCACTTTGACGAAGGCGAAATTATCGAGCTGCTGGCCGCGATTGGGCTGTTTAATTATTTCAATCGGTTTAACGATGCGTTGACGATGGAGCCAACGAAATAAGCAGTTAGCAATTGGCACTTAGCAATTAGCTCAGCTAAAGCAGGGCGTGAGAAGTCGGGCTAAAGGCGAACAGCCAAAAGCCAAAGGGCGAGCAGCCAATTGCTTTTGTCAATCCCTTTTTTTAACGCACAACAATCTTATCCTTGATGGCGTTGAACTGGTCAGGCGAGACCACGCCTTTGGTTCCTACTTCGTCGGTCGTGTGATATGGACGGCCGGCAATGATGCGGCCGGCGGTTTCTTCGTCGATGCCGGGAAGAGTCTGCAGCTTGGTCTTAGAGGCCGAGTTCACGTTGACTGGTTTATCCGGCGTGGCCAAGCCCTGCCGCACGCCTTCTGCAATGGCCTTGCCCTGCACGGCTGCTTGCCTGGCGTCTTTCTTCAACTCCACGGCAGCAACCTTGCTGCCTTCTTTGATCTGCTCCGTGGCTTTGGCGGCTTCCTGCTTGGTTTTCTCTGTGTCCTGGTTGGAGCAGGCGGAGATCAACAGAAGAGAAAGAGCGAGCGCAGCGGCAAGGATCGATTTCATACGTGACCTCATATGTGGCATTAAACGTGGCCCTAAATGTAGTTCAAGAGATAAAGAATCAGAACGATGACAAGAATCAGTCCCAGACCGCCGACAGGTCGATAACCCCAGTTGCGGCTGTGCGGCCATGACGGCAGCGCGCCGACCAACATCAATACCAGAATAACGATCAAGATTGTGATCAAAGGACGCCTCCAACGGTATCTAGTGTTGGAGTGCGAGAAGCTGGAGGAAGTTGGCTGAAGAGAAGCAGTCAGCAATCAGCATTCAGCTAAAGCCGAAGGGAGCAGTTGGCAATTAGTAATTGGCAATTGGCTCAGCTAAAGCCGGCCGATGCAGAGCGGGCTAAAGGCACAGAGCTGAAAAATGGGGGGTAAAAAATCAGCAGTGAAGGCTAATGGTGATCGAGAGGGTTCCTCGCTATGCTCGGGATAAAAAGCTGCGTTGTCGTGAAAAGGGTTCCCTCGCTGCGCTCGGGATAAAGAAAAATCAGCCGGAGAACTTTGTCCCCGGCTGAACCTCAGTCATTAGGAGAAGCGTTTACGACGCGGTGCGGCGCGGACGAATGCTCAAGTCGCGCACCTGGGCCAGCAGGCTGGAGCGCTGCATGGAATCCAGCTTGTCCAGGCAGCCGATAATCTCGGCAATAAACTCGTCATGCATCAGGTCGGCAATGTCATCTTCCAGCGACCGGCTGGAGCCTTTGAGCAGATCGCCCATGGAAACCTCCAGCGCCGTGGCCAGCCGCTGCAATGAAGAAAGAGTCGGCATGGCTTTTTCATTTTCGATTTTCGACACGTATGTGCGCGGCACCGCCATGCGCAGCGCAAGCTGGCGCTGGCTCAATCCGGACTTTTGCCTTAGCATACGGATGGCTGACGCCACTTGAAGATGGGAATGACGTCCGTTTGACGGCGGCTCTACCGGCGCCTGGACTTCAAGGATCGGCTCTGGTTCATCTTCGTCCAGCGAGGTACGGCATTTTCTGCAAAGATTGTTGTTGGTCCTGAATTGGACTAAATGACAATGGTCACAACGTACAACTTCCCGGGAATCAACGGGCGCCAATGCTGTTGCCATGGATGTTTCGGAGTTGCCAGAGCAGGCAGTTTCTCCAAAAACCTTTACCTCGGGATACCTGTAACTCCCGTAGTCTCAGGCATCAACTCACAATTGTCAACAAGAAAGTTAGGTAAAAACCTGAATTAGTGGTAAAAAATAGGTGAATAAATAGAGAAAACAGGTATAAAACAGGATAAAACCATGGATGGAATGACCGGAACCACTCTGGACCGAAGCCAGGCCTGGGGCCTGCTTTGCGAATACACCCAGTCAGAAAGCCTGCGCAAGCACATGCTGGCCGTGGAAGCATGCATGCGCGCCTACGCCCGCAAATTTGGTGAGGACGAAAACAAGTGGGGCATCACCGGCCTGCTGCATGACTTTGATTATGAAAAATATCCCACGCCGGCCGAGCATCCGTTTGTGGGCAACAAGATTCTGGAAGAGCGCGGTTATCCGGAAGACGTGCGCCGCGCCATTCTTTCCCATGCCGACTACAGCGGCGTGAAGCGTGAAAGCCGGATGGAAAAAACGCTCTATGCGTGCGATGAAGTTTCCGGGTTCATCACTGCGTCCGCGCTGGTCAAGCCCAACAAGTCGCTCGCTGAAGTGGAGGCCAAGTCCGTGCGCAAAAAAATGAAGGACAAAGCTTTTGCCCGCAGCGTGAACCGCGATGACATCATCAACGGCGCTGCCGATCTTGGCGTCGATCTGGAAGAGCACATCGCGTTCTGCATTGAAGCGATGAAAGGGATTGCGGCAGAGTTGGGGCTGGCGGGGAATAGTTAAATCTCACCACGGAGACACGGAGGCGCGGAGAAAAGCAAAGCTGGGAATGCACGCGAATGAGCACGAATCAATACATTCAAAAGGGAGCACCGTTGCACGGAGCTTCCCTTTCCCAGTACGACATCTTAAAGGATCTTATACTCACTACACTATTTACGCGAACGGACGGAGTGATATTGGCTCACACTTACTTCACCCGGTTGCTAGCCTGACCCGCTAAGCAGTTCCACTTCCGTTAGCAATTCCCCGGCACTGACTAGACGTTTTGTCGCCGGAGAAAAAAACTTTGGCAATAGGCCATCTACAGCCAAATCACCACTCAGGAGATCACGCGCCTCCCTAGCGTATTGCTCATAGCGAAGATGATCGCTACAGCCGTGAGCAGCGTGGGCGGCAAGCGCAGCAATCACCGCACGGACAATTGTTTCACGCTTGCGCCTGAAGTCTCCTGAACGTTCGATCAAATCCAAACAACGTTTGAAGTGCTCAGCCGATGGTCCATCGCCGAGTTTCTTGTAGCATTGAGCGGCTGATGCGAGGGCGTAATAGTCGTTTGGGCTGAACTGAAGTGCCAATTTGAATTGGTTCAACGCATCTGAAAATTCGTTTGCCACGAAGTATGTGTTACCGAGGAGGACTAACATTCGGGTTCGGAGGCGGGTTTGGTTCGCATCCAATTTCTTGCCTTGATTCACTGCAGCATTTTCTAGTTCAGTGATCCGGTTGAGGAGGCCTTGAAGCTCCGCACGACAGCGTCGCTCGTCTCCAATAATGTATGAAAGGATCTCGGCTTTGGTCACAGGCGTCAGAAACTCGCCGATTCTGGTTTCAAGCAGCTTCGCGCTCTGTTCGATCTCATGCAAAGCTTCAGAGAGTTCGCCCCAATTCTTTTGTATAAGAGCGCGAAAATAGTGCACAAAAGCGAACCACATCCGATAAGCTTCATTCGTGGTAAGTTCAACATCGTGATCCTGCGCCCGATATTGCGCGGAACGATCGAAGTAAGCAAGCGCTTCTATGACATTATTGTCATAGTAAGCGAGGACTCCGCACGTATACAGAAACGTTCCTGCGAGTTCTGTGCCCCTCTCGG
>DATBVH010000566.1:0-9592 GCA_036515395.1 Candidatus Angelobacter sp. | reverse complement strand
TCGCCGTTCAGCATCAGCGGAGATTTACCGGAAAGCTCCAATGACCGTCCTTGCGTGCCCTTGATGTCGATGTTCTTCATGTCGCCGGAAATTTTCATTCCGGGATTTTCCTGCGCCATGCCCTGCGCCAGCTTTTGCGTTGCGTCGTCCAGCGATCCACCGCCGCCCGGCTGATTGCCGACAATCGCGCCATAAGCAATGCCGTTTTGCGCCTGCGCTGATGGCGGCCCGATGATCGTCATCGTCGAATCGCCCGCCACCTTCCAGTTGTCAGGATAGTAAATAGTAAAGCCCTGGCCTTCATGCCGGGTCAAATGGTCGCTGGGCTTGACTTCTTTGAACGAAACATTTTCCGCCGTGGCATTCGTATTCTGGCCGCTGCCCGTACCATTGCCATTAGCTGAACCGTTGCCGCTTCCATTGCCTCCGCCCTGACCAGACGACGATGGCAGGTTTGCCGGCACAACATGGTTCTGCCTGTTCTGCTGCTCCCATTGGCCTGACTTCGCGCCGTTGGCGATTTCCTGTGCGCTATAGGCCTTCGCTTTCATGGCGTCCTGTTTCACCGGAGGAAATTCAGGGCTGTTCGTGATGTAGTTTTTCGCCGGCCAGTTCCGTACTTCCTGCTGGATTGCCTGTTGCCGATTTCCAGGATTCGGGTGGTCGCTCAACATCTGCGGTCCGCCTTTACCATATTTCTGTTCCAGCTTCTGGAAGAAATCTGCCATCGACTTAGGGTTATATCCCGCGCGATACATAATGATGGCGCCAGTCGCATCGGCCTGGGCTTCATCGGCGCGTGAATATTTCATCAGCATGGTGCCTGCGCCAATCTGTATGCCCATGCGCGCCAGGCTGCCCAGCCCGCTCTGCGGCAGCACCGCTCCGGCCAGCCCCGCAATAATCTGCGCCACTGAAGATTTGGGCGCCTGCTTGGCTGAATGCTGCATGTACACGTGCGACATTTCGTGCGCCAGCACGCCCGCTAGTTCGGCCTCATTGTCGGCGGCCTGAATGGTGCCCAGGTTCACAAAGATCGGCCCGCCGGGCAGAGCAAAAGCATTGATGTCCGCCGCCGGAATCACATGGAACTGGTACGGCCATGAGCGGTCCGCCGGAATCACCGCCGCCAGCTTCTTGCCCAGATGCTGAATGTATTGCGTCTCCGGACTGGAATCCGGCAGCACCGGCATCTGCTTATAGACTTCGCCCATGGCTTGCAGTCCCAGTTGTTGCTGCTGTTGCCGATTCATTCCCGTAGTGCCCGGGTCAGGCAGCTGCGGCGCTCCGCCTGCTTCGGCTTCAAGCTTCGTCATCAACGCTAAAGGCTGCGCCAGCAACAGCGCTAACAGCAGTGCGAGTGTCCGGATGGAAAAGTTACGTGATTGCATAAATTATCCTCAACTAAATAGGGCTGACGAAGTGGACAGGGAACCGTAATGATTGGATGCAGCTGGAAATTATAGAAGATGTATCCCCTCGATTCTCAGCCCTCTCGTGCTTCTTCGCCTTTAAAGCCTAAACTCCTGCTTTTTCCGACTTGCGTCCTTGGCTGTTCTTCTTGCCTCCGTGGTAGGTTTTTCCGATCCGCGCTTATCCGCATAAATCCGCGGTAAGTTTTTGATCTTTTCCGATCAGTGTCATCAGTGCCGATCAGCGGTAAGCTTTTGCTTTTCCGATTTTCCTCCGTGTACCTTTGTGCCCTTCGTGGTTAAAGGTTCTGCTTTTCCGATTCCGGCGATGTCGCGCGATCTCGGCGATCTCGGCGATCTCGGCGATCTCCTTGTATCAGCGGTAAGCTTTTGCCTTTCGATTTCTCATTCCTCTTCATCCGCGGTAAGCTGTTTCACCATCACGCTCGTTCTTGTTACGTTCCACGCTGCCAGCTGGATCGTGTACGCAAGCTGTCCAATCTGCCGGTGGTTCAGCTTCCCCTCCAGGATCGCTCCCTGCAGCCTCCTGATCGCCATCTGTATGCTGTCCGCGTCTTCCATCGGACCTAGATCGATGATTGCCGTCTTGGCGTCTTCCACCCGTTCATGCATGTGGCAGAGCTTCCTGCCTCTCACCCGGGGCGCTCCGCACCGGCGGCCATTCAGGTATGTGTGCCGGCACCGTGCCGCTTTCTGCGCTTTCTCCAGGTTGCGCCGCAGTGTTTCTTCGCGCTCGCGTTGCAGGCTTTCCACCATGCGCAGCCCTTCTTCAAATAGCTTGTGTTCGTCATAGTCCACGTCATGGCCGTGCGGTGACCGTATTGCAAACTTATTCTCCTCCAGGTATTTCCGGTAGGCATGGAAAGCCTCATAAAATGCCAGGCAAAGCTTGCCCTGGTGGGTCTGTTCCCATTTGTCTTTTCCTTCTTTCCTGTAAGCCGCCTGCCACACCGTGAACCGCCGTTCCAGCTCTTCCGCTTCTTCCGCGGAATACCATTTGTCTCTGTAGAACGTAGTTGCCAGCGGATCTCGTCCGCGTTCTCTCGGCTTGATCTCCCTGGTCTGGATGTCCTTATTCATCTCGTTTCCGTTCATTCGCATTCTCCTCGTTGAATTCCCACGTGGCCTCTTTCCATCCGCTGGCTTCTTGTCTTCTCCGCGGTTCCGGCGCTATCAAAAATCCCCGTTCTTTCCGTCGGAACTTTGGGTCTAATTGCTGCTTTTTCTGCGTCGTTTTCCTCGTTTCCAGCGTCTTTTCGATCCGCGCTCATCCGCGTAAATCCGCGGTAAGCCTTTGATTCTTCTTAAGATTTCTCCGCGTCTCCGTGCCTCCGTGTTGAAAATTTCCGCCCACCCCTGCCCTCCCCCCTATGTCGACCCAATTCCACCCAAAGCGACCCAAGATCACCCAAGGCTGAAGGATTCGGCAGAGGGTCGCAACCCCAAAACGCAAACACCCGGCTTCAAAGCCGGGTATTAAAAACAAATTTAATTACTATTGGACCGCAGGCGCCCTCGCCTGCGATATTTCTGCTTTCATGTGGCACAGAGCCTGCGCTGAGCCAGTCGAATGAGCACTCTTACCTGTGACCTTTCCTAAAATACCAAATACTAAGTACCAAGTACTGACTACCGCTACAAACAAAATACGAAATAACTTTACCACTATTTCTTCGTGCCACAACAAAAAAATCTGCGACCCTCTGCCTGCCAACCGTCGGGCAGGCCCGCCGCGCGCTGGAAAAGCTGCGTCGCGCAAAATCGCGACGCAACAAAATCGTCATCCTGAATGAGCGGCAAAGCCGGGAATGAAGGACCTGAGTTTCCCATCCTTGCGGGCTTCCGTATCGCGTCGCCCTGCCCGACAAAAGAGACACCCGCCGAAGCGGCGGTGTCGGGTCTACTCCATGCCGTCTTGCCATACCTCTACTGAAAAAAGCGCCCATGCATGGCCGCGCCCACTACCACACTCCCTCACTCTGCGTTCCTGAGCGAAGCGCCGCGATAATGCTATCGCTGGATTGACCGATGGGCGCGGAGTCGAAGGATCCGAGGATATTCACACACCCATGCTGCTTCAGGGAAATTCTCTTATTACCCGTTATTACCGATCAGGCTCTTACGTCAACTGGACGGTTCTAAAAAATCCACGTCACGGCGCCAGCCACACACTGAACTGTAGGGAGCGTCCGGAGGGCGGACAAAGAGCAAAAAAAACCAAAATGTTAGGGCTTTCAATGCCTACAAGCTTGATTTCACAGCAAAGTAGTTATCTTTTGAGATGGACTATAAATACTTTTTGGACTAACATCTGCACCCAACATGTCGAACGATATAGTGCATGTATTTCTTAATTGGATTGCGGCGGAATCACCGAAGCTTCTGGCATCAACAATCGCGTTACTCGCAAGTTCTTCAATAGTAAAAAGTTTTGTCAGTCGCTTATATCTTACCAGCGGTAAATACCGGGTTCTGTCGAGAGTTTCCAGAACCACGCAAGGCCGCTCTCGTCACGCACGACGAGCCCCAAAGGGTGCAGACTTTAAATCACCAACTACCCAACTTGTTGAATTTGCGAAGAGCGTTCTTGAATATGTAGGAAATGTATCCACGACGCCGATGGGGGACAGACATAAATGATTTCACACATGTCTCCCCAGATGGTCATATTTTTGTGGGGTTGTGCCGGTAGCATCTCCGTGGAAATTATCAATCTTTATTCCGTCTATCAACAAGACAAAATCTCGATGCCTGATCGTTATAAGAGGGTCGGATATTACATCGTTCGATTTTTTCTAGTAATCATGGCGGGTGGCTTAACGCTAGCCTACAAGTTAGACAATCCTCTGTTAGCACTCAACATCGGGGCGGCGACCCCGGTACTCATCCAGACATTTGCGAAGGGTGTAACGGCGGCCACCGAGAGAACAATTGGCAGAGGTACTGAACACGCAAGTCAGGGCGGTTAACTGCCCTGCCCACATGACAAGATAAGCTTCCAGAAAACGGCATCCGCTTTCTCAAGTCAATAGGATATCGGATGCCGATTTCTATGGGTGCGCCTTCATTTCTTCAGCGCATCTTCTATCTTCTTTACCGAATTACCGTGTTTCATGACGAGTAGCCCCAATTCGGACTTCGAAACGCCGAATTTCTTCGTCCAATACTCCACTTCGTAAGGTTCGCTCAAACTGACTCGACTTCTGTCTTGTGGCCCACGCTTGGTTTTATCGTCTGCCATTCGCATTGCCTCCTGTGTTTTTAGATGCATCAGAGGGGTTGCTGTTTTCTTACAGCTTTAAGAACTCCTATGGCCGCTCCGTCACGCTTCCTTTAGGTGATTGCTGCCACGATCAGAAAAATAAAACTACAACTGCTCCTCTAAACCCTGCCAGTGCCATCCGCGCTCGCTTCACCGAATCCGAAATCACCACCACTACGGCCCCTTGCGTAGCCCTCGGGTACCTACGAAGAAAAATAGCAGCAACCATTGTGGCTGTTTTTCCACAAATGTTACACAGCGTAATCCACTCACTAGTGCGCTACACTGTGCTTATCCATGGCTACTTATTTCCAAGCTAGCAAGGCCTTACGAGTCTTTCAGGAATTCAATCGTCTCTGCATCGCTTATTGGAACGCGCGGCCTGAGGATACACGTTCATGGATGTCTAGCGATGCCCCTGCCCCACAGAATGCCGAGTCTATGGCATTGCGCGAACAACTGATGCGGCTATTGCCCGAAGCCTACACATCAGCGCGCCAACTCGGGGTTCCAGTAACCGCACAAAGCTTTCCCGCACCAATGATCGGTGGTCCGGTGGTGAACGTCAATCTTCTGTATGCCGCCGTCGATCAAGACCAGGGACACGGAACTGTATCCCTGCATCTGATTATGGACAAGGTTAATGAGTGTTTGGGCAAGGCCACAAACCTCAAAAAGCAATTGCTCTGGCGTGAACTGCTCAACCCCATATGGTGGATTGTCGAAGTCATCGCCTATGTTCTCAGGATCCCTTTCATGATCTTGCAACGTGCAGGCGTACCAGCAAAGGTAGAGGAAAGCATTTGGGGTCACATCATAAAAATCGGTGTGTTCATTGCGATGGTTCTCATCGGCTTCCATTACGGGCTCAAGCTTTCCCCGAAAGATATCTTGAGCTGGCTCAAATGAATTGAAGTAAGGAGAACAACACAAATGGCGATGAAATATCTTGGCGATCCCATGTACAAAATAATGCTAGCCACAGACTATTTACATGTGGTGTGCTCCAAGTGCGAAGAGGCTTGTCGCTTCGAATTCAAAGGGCTTGATCCCACGATTCCCTTGGTGGAAATCACTTGTCCAAAGTGTGGGAGTTCGGGAAAGAGGAAACTGTTCAACGCAGATTTGACTTCACATTTGAGGCAGGCGTGATCGACACGCAAGCACCACAAGCTGCTCACCCCATCATCGCCGAATGGGTTAAGCCCCTTATCGGTCTTTTTGGGCTCACGATCCCGGCGCCACACAGCGACACGTAACAGGGCATGACTTTCAGTCGTGCTGTAAAGCACAGAAAATAATTTCGTTGCGCAGGCCGCCGCGCAGCGAAGCGCGCAAAAGAGTACCTACACCATTGCTGTTTCCAGAATTGCATCCACGTGAATCTGCGTTGTGTCCAGGAAGGGAATTCCCAGTAACGAGCTGTCTGTGAGGATCAGAGGCAGTTCAGTCCCGCCGAGGATCAGGCCCTGAATGCCATCTTGCTTTTTCATCCGCGTGGCGATGGCCATCAAGCCTTGGCGCGTTTCCGGCAGGAATTGTCCGGGAATCAGCTCGTTGATGTATTTGTCATGAACGTAATCTTGTTCGTCCGCGGTCGGCACAGCGAGCTCAATGCCTTCGCGGGTGAATACGTCAGGATAAAAGCGGCCGTGCATGGTAAAGCGCGTTCCCAGCAATCCCAGCTTGGTAAAGCCGCGTGCCTTGGCTTCCGCGCAGGTGGCTTCCACAATGCTCACAAGAGGAATTGGTGAGCGGCGGGCGATATCGTCAAAAACAATGTGCGGAGAGTTGGCCGCCAGAAAACCAAACTCTGCGCCTGCGTCGTGCAGGCGCATTACTTCGGGCACAATGTATTCCGCCAGCTCGCTCAGCTGGTTGGTGCCAAGCAGAGCTAGTCCCTTTTGCAGATCAATGCTGTTGATGATAATGCTGGGCGCAGGGCCACTGGGATTGCGCTTCTCTGTGCCGTCAAGCAGGCGTTTGTAGTAATCAATGGTGGACTCCGGCCCAATGCCGCCGATCATGCCAATGATTTTCATTCACAACGCTAGATGTGGATTAGCAAAGAGAGGATTCGGTTTTTAATGTGTCACCCCTACGGGGTTTCTCGTCATTTTGCAGCTACCCAGCCTTACGGCTTCGCATCGCTCGCCTTAGGCTGGGCTAACTCATTTCGCGCCTACGGCGCTGGGACTACGAGGTGATACGTACCTTCCGTTGGCAGTTTGGGCGCGTTTGATTGTTGTCTATTTGGCCGACCGAAGTTGTTACCTGGCTGCGACAGCCGGCGGTGGTTCCTCATTGGAAATGTCAATTACGCAGCGCCACTGGTCATCGGCATCGCGTCGCCAGATAGACACTCCGCGATAGTGCAGCGTCATGGGCCCCTGCGGGCCGGGTACAGTTAATTCATCAGTACCGGGCATATAGGCCATGTTACCGTCAGGCGAGAAGACCGGCTTCTCCGACTTCCAATGAATTTTGAAGCCGGGTGTTTTGAAGCTTTGGCTCACGTACGCGCGGAGCGCCGCCTTACCCTTCACCACTGGCTGTCCGGGAAAGTAGAGCGTGGCATCGTCGCTCCAGTAGGAGAGTACCTTCTCCAGGTCCTTGCCTTCACTGGCAAGATCGGCCCAGACCGCGTCCATGCGCAACAGCTTTGCGCTTTCGGCATCGGCATCAAAATGACGCGATGAACAGCCTGAATTTGAAAGCGCCAGAGCAACCAGCACGAGCGCAAATTTGTAGGATACTGAAACCCGGTTATTAGTCATGGCCGCGAGTATACAGGCAGGAAGCCTTCTTCACTTTGACTAATCGGGTTGATGATCGCAGCACAGCCGCAGGGGCCGCCGCGCTTCAGTCTCTAACTACCTCAACATTGGTTCCGGCGACGGTCATCTTGATCACGCGATATTGATCATCGACCCAAAGGACCCATTGTGCGGAGTCGGAGTCGCGGCTTTGGTCATTAAGCCAGGTAAGCGATTGCGGGCCGGTCGTATCCAGCTTCACGCGGTTGAGTTCACGCTCAACGCCTTTCACCATCACTTTTCCCGGGCCCATCAGCTCAAGAGTTGCGTTGCCGGAAAGATGCTGGCGTGGAACAAGGATCACAAACTTGCTGGCGCCGCATTCCAGCCCATTATTCTGGCGGCGGCAGCCGTTGGCCAGATACCACCACAACAGGACTTCACGCTGCGAGAAGAAGTTGTCGTCAAGAATGATGGTGGAAAGAGGCAGCATGTGGGGAACATCGAGTTTTTTCTGGTCGGCGGGAATAATGTGCTCCACCAGCAACTCGTCTTTAGGCTCAACGGATGCTTCTTCTTTCTGCGGGACGGTAGAGTGCCAGTTGTATGAACGCAGCTCTCCTTTGGCCGAGACCTGCATTTCAGCGCTCTGTGTGGCCTTGAAATGGCCATCGTCAAACTTGATTTCAGAGGAGGCGGTGGAATAAGAACGATCGCGGTCGGCATTGGGCGTTTCCGTAATGTTGAACGTCTCCGTGCCTACCCGCTTGCCATTCATAAAGATGCCGAAGCTGCCGGAATCAGCCACCTTGGAGCTGCTCTTTCCTTTGTCCTTGGCCTGGTCAGCCGCGTTAAGACAAATGGATGTTCCGAGCACCACGCTTAAGAGAATGGCGAGCTTTACTGCTTTCACTTTTCTACCTCCGAAATTCTGGTGTTGCTTGAATGCTGGTACTACTTGAATCCTGGTGTTGCTTTTCTATTCCGCTTTTCTACTGCTACTTTTCTGTTCGTACATCTGCTGTCTTCAGCAGTTGTTCGATTTCCGCTGTGACTTGCTCCACCGATTTATCGAGCGTTTGCACGGTGAATCGGGCCAGAGAGTAATCAGCGCGCCGAGCGGCAAACAGCTCATTAAACCTTGCATCCTGCTGCGCCAGCGGACGCGCCTTGCGTTCAGCCTGGCAGCGCCGCCGCAGTTCCTCTACCGGCGCTTCCAGCAGAACTGTGATTGCGCCGGCGGAAATCAGCGCGTCACGATTTTGCTTCTGCACGAACGCTCCGCCACCCAGCGCCAATATAAGATCGCTGCCGGCCTGCTGATCTTGCAGTAAAGCCTCAAGCGCCTCGCTTTCCATGCTTCGAAAGGCAGGCTCGCCGAATAAAGCAAAAATCTCAGCCACGTCTTTGTGTTCGCGCTGCTCGATCACATCGTCCAGGTCAAGAAAATTCCAGCGCAATCTTTTGGCCAGTGCGCGCCCCACGGTAGTTTTTCCCGCGCCCATAAACCCGATAAGGACCACGCACCGCATTCAGTTGCGGGAGTCGCGGCATGCGCGGGGCGTGCGGGCGTGTGATACGGCCATCATAATTTTTAAAAGCGCGTTGCTCGAATTTATTGCTTCTTCACGCGGATTTTACCACTGAAAGACTGGAGCTCAACCGAAGATGAGCCGGAATTGGAGGTACCTGCAAAGGAACGTCCTTGCTGGGGGACGAAAGACGTATGAGGTTTTTGCTGTAGAGGAAAATCGTTTTCAACCTTACCTGTGGTGGAACGCGCACTGAGATCGACGGACGCCGTGGCAGGCAGAGTTACATCAATCGCGCCGCTGTGCGTAGTAAGAATGTAGTTGCCCCCGCCTGAAGGGTCACCTTGATAATCGATATTGCCGCTGGTGGTGCCAACGGAAACGCGCTGTCCGTTGACGTTAGCAAGCTGGACCGCGCCGCCGGCGGATTGAATATCGACGCGGCTCATGGTGACATCTTTGAGGCTTACGGGCGCAGTCATGCTGCGAACGTTTACGTGGGACTTTGCAACGTTATGAACCGTAATCTGCCCGGTTTCAGACGACAAGCCAATATCTGAGCTGATGCCTTCGGCAGTGATAGGCGCAGAAGTGCTGGTTACGTTCACG
>DATBVH010000565.1:0-4714 GCA_036515395.1 Candidatus Angelobacter sp. | reverse complement strand
TCTTTACATCGAGAAAGAATCGACCATCAATGATGAACTAGATAAGTTGCGGCTCTCGGCAACCCGCTCTCTGTTTGAGCGGCGCGATGTTCTGATCGTGGCCTCCGTGAGTTGCATTTACGGTTTGGGATCTCCGGAAGCGTATTACGGGATGCTGCTGTTCCTGGAAAAGGGACAGAAGATCAAGCGCGAGGACATCGTCAGGAAGTTGGTCGAGATCCTGTACGAGCGCAACGATGTCGACTTCAAGCGCGGGACCTTTCGCGTACGCGGGGATGTCATCGAGATCTATCCCACGTACGACGACAGCGCTTATCGCATTGAGTTATTCGGCGACGAGGTGGAATCGCTGGCGCAGATCGATCCGCTGTTCGGGACCGTGAAGCAGAAATACACGCGTCTGCCTATTTATCCCAAGAGCCATTA
This sequence comes from Candidatus Angelobacter sp., assembly GCA_036515395.1. Taxonomy (GTDB): domain Bacteria; phylum Acidobacteriota; class Terriglobia; order Terriglobales; family Acidobacteriaceae; genus Angelobacter. The sequence continues at coordinate 4,288 of DATBVH010000565.1, read as the reverse complement.
CGTGATGTCGAACACCACGAAAAACCAAGCCATTGGAACTATTCTGGAAGAGCTGGCGTGGTGGGAAGATGTGCTGTTGAAAGAGGGCCGTCTGGTGGAGTCGCAACGGGTACACCAGCGCACGCGCTTTGACCTGGAGATGATGAAATCCGTGGGCTACTGCCACGGCATTGAGAATTATTCACGCCATTTCAGCGGACGCAAGCCCGGTGAGCCGCCGCCAACGCTGCTGGATTACGTCCCTCGCGACTTCATCATGTTTATCGATGAGTCGCACCAGACCGTGCCGCAGCTGCATGGCATGTGGCACGGCGACCGCTCGCGCAAAGAAAACCTGGTGCAGTACGGTTTCCGGCTGCCATCGGCGCTCGATAACCGTCCGCTCAAGTTTGAGGAATTTGAAGAGCGCAGCAACCAGATCATCTATGTTTCCGCCACGCCCGGGCCGTATGAGCTCACGAAGTCTGCCGGCGTGGTTGTTGAGCAAATCATCCGTCCCACCGGCCTTGTGGATCCTCCGGTGGAGATTCGCCCCGTCAAGGGCCAGATTGACGATTTGCTGCATGAAATTCGCGACCGAGTGAGCAAAGGCGAACGCGTTCTGGTCACGACGCTCACCAAGCGCATGTCTGAAGATCTGGCGGAATATTACGCTGAAGTTGGCGTCCGCTGCCGCTATATGCACTCTGAAATCGAAACGCTGGAGCGCATCAAGCTGCTGCGCGACCTGCGCAAGGGCGAGTATGACGTTCTGATCGGCATCAATCTTCTGCGCGAAGGACTGGACCTGCCTGAAGTCTCGCTGGTGGCGATTCTTGACGCCGATAAAGAAGGCTTTCTGCGTTCAGCCGGCTCGCTGATTCAAACCATTGGCCGTTGCGCGCGTAATTTGGAAGGTCGCGCAATCCTCTACGCCGACAAAATGACCGACTCAATGAAGCGCGCCATCGACGAGACTGACCGTCGCCGCGCCATCCAGGTGGCTTACAACCAGGAGCACGGCATTACGCCGGAATCCATCATCCGTCCGCTTTCCATGTCACTGGCAGGGATTGCCGAATCGGATTACGTTGACGTGACGCAAGCCGCCGAGGGTTTGCCGGACTTCAAGTCGCAGGAAGAGCTGGACGCCTACATTGCAGGGATGGAAGCTGATATGCGCGAGGCGGCCAAGAAATTTGAATTTGAAAAAGCCGCCAAGCTGCGCGACACGGTGCGCGATCTGCGCACAAAAGAGTTTCTGTTTACTTGAGTGCGGCCACTGCATCCAGATTCAGAGACTTTGTTAACGGCGACAATTCCGCATATGTACTGCACCCGTGCAAGCGTGAGAAACATTCAGGATTCATGGATTCAGGCATTTGATTGCGCAAGTCTGAATCGCTCTTAAAAAGGACGCTCATTCCCGCCAGCACCTTGTTCGGGGGCATCAGCCGTTTCACGCAAGGACTGGAGCTACATTCGGATGGCAATGTTGATACTTGCTTGAGCGAAATTGGCGGCAGGCCCCGCTTTATTGCGAAGACAAGAACACCGGTGACCATGCCGTTCCTCACCGAGACAATGGTCGACATGTAGGTTATTGGGGCCAGGTGAAGCCTGTTCAGGAACTTGTTGTCCGTTTCCATGTGATAAACACATTCCGCCTGGAAGCATCGTCTATCCATCTTCTGGAATGGCGGGCGGCCAAGCAATTCAGCCTCCGTCGTCTCGCCTACCCTAATGCCGTTGATCGCCTCCAAATTTCGGGCCGCTGCGCGGGCCGGCGCGACAATTTCATACCGGATAAGAAAGCCTACGGCGATAAGTATTGTAAGAATGCCCGGTAAGAGATATTTTTTCATGGATAAGTTAGTAACCTGAGGTGCGATCTTAGAATGCTCGCGTGAAAATCTTCTTGCGGCGTCCCTGCAGCTTTCTGTTGGGATGATTTGCGGCCTTTCTTTTTACCAGCCTTATGTATCGGCGTCGGCGTTGGTTCGGGCTCTCCTGCCAGCTTCCGCAATCGTTGTTCGAGCTCTTGCCGCTTCAGCGCGCCGGTGATCCGGTCAACGATCTTCCCTGCCGCATCAATGAAAACTGTTCCCGGCATCCCTTGGTTGACGCCGAAATCATCCAGGCTGTCGAGCGTCGCGCCCATCATTACTGTCAACGCTTCACCCTGATGCTTTCTGATGAAGGCTTCAACCTGCGGCTTCATATCCCCATCATCAATCGACGCGGCAATGAACACTATTTTGCCCTGATATTGCTTCTGCATCTCGCTCAGCAAAGGCATCTCCGCAGCGCAGGGCACGCACCATGTAGCCCAGAAGTTCAGCAGCACGGGCTTGCCGCGATAGTCTTCCAGCGTGTGCGGCGCACCTTGCAGATCGTGCAGTTTAAGGCTGGGCGTGGACTGTTGCGCACTTGGGGGCTGTTGTGCACTGGCGAGCGCGGAGATAAACAACACAAAAATCATCGCAATGGTCTGGGCCTTTGGCATCACGCTTATATATAACACGGGATCTCTGCCAGTCTCTCAGGCATAATTTAGAATCTATCTTTAAAGTATTCAAACCGGAATTATTCAAACCCGAATTCAAATCGGATTCAAACCGGAGGCAGCTTAGCTTTGCAGTGTGTTGCTCAATTTCCGCGTGACGAAAGCCACTCCTGACAATGTTTGCCGCCTGCCTTCTACTTGCCATCGCGATTCTGGGCGGTACGCTGCTCACATTTCTTTTTGACCACAATGCTCCTCGTGGTGCGCGACTCTGTATGGGTGCATGCATCGGCATGGCGCTCATGGCGACGGTTGGCTTTTTACTGGCATTGCTGTTGGGACTGGGCGCTGCCAGCATCATTCTTAGCGCGATCATACTTCTGTTGCCGGGACTTTTGCTGGTAAACCCTGAGCGCCGCGCTCTCATTCTTAACGCTCTCAGCTTCCCTGCTTCGGAGAGCCGGAAATCGAGCGTTATCGGCATTGGTTATCTGGCTTTCTATCTCGCCATCGCCATTCTGCTGGCAATGGTCTTTAGCCGCGCTGTCTTTGAACGGCCTGACGGCATTTATACCGGCGTGATGAACAATTTGGGCGACCTTCCGCTGCATCTTCAGATCATCAACAGCTTTGCTCAGGGCCACAACCTTCCGCCGGAAGATCCTACCTTTGCCGGCGTGCGCTTTGCCTATCCCTTCCTGGTCGACTTCCTTACCGCCATGCTGGTACGCGCGGGAGCCGGCGTGATCTTTGCCATGTGGCTGCAAAACATCGTCTTGGCATTGGCATTGGTCGGCCTGCTGCATTACTGGACAATTCTGCTTACGCGCAACCGGCTGGCTGGAGTGATCGCGCCGCTGCTTGTGCTTTTCAGCGGCGGCCTGGGATGGTGGCTGCTTTCTTCCGAAAGCAGCAGTGACGGCTTCTTTGCTCTATTGGGCAGCCTGCAGCACGACTACACGATTGTTCCGAATAGTATTTTGCGCTGGGGAAACTCGCTGACCACGTTATTTGTACCGCAGCGCAGCATTCTTTTTGGGATCCCGCTGGCGATCACTATTTTCTGTCAATGGTGGCTTGCCATTTCGCAGCAGGAAGAGGCGCCGGCTTCTGCCGCAAATCTGACCAGCGACGCGGATCTTGAACAGAACGTGAGCAAAGCCAGTAAGATTTCGAGATCACGCCGCAAGGCTTTACGAAAGACAGGACCACTCCCGCAATCCGATCCACCAAACTTCTATCTTCGACGCATGCTGGCGGCGGGACTCTGCGCAGGATTGCTACCTCTCATACATGCGCATACTTTTCTGGTGGTAATGGCAGTGGCAACGTGTCTTCTTTTGATCTTTCGCTCTACCTGGCGGAGCTGGTTGTATTTCTTTGCCGTTGCGCTTGTAGTCAGCGCGCCGGAAATCCTGTGGCTGGCGAACACAGGCGGCGTGAACACCCGCAGCTATCTGGGCTGGCAGCCGGGATGGGACCATGGCCAGCACAACGTAATCTGGTTCTGGTTTGTGAACACCGGCTTATTCATTCCGATATTAGTCGTTGCTTTGGCTTGGCGGCGCGGCACATTCAAGTTGTCGCAACGCGTGCTCAAATTCTATGTTCCATTTATTTTTTGCTTCTTCATTCCTAACCTGGTGAAAGTGGCGCCATGGATCTGGGACAACATCAAGGTACTTTTCCTCTGGTATATCGCGTCCGCCCCGCTGGTGGCATGGCTTCTGGCGCGATGGTGGCAGCAACGCTCATTGGTTCGGTGGCTCGCCCCAGTTGTGCTGGCCACTCTGCTTCTGGCAG
>DATBVH010000564.1:0-3071 GCA_036515395.1 Candidatus Angelobacter sp. | reverse complement strand
CGAAAAAGTAGAGGCGATGGTAAAAGCCAGCGGACTGGCGCCGGAGATGGTGATCGCGCGTGTGCCGCCATTTTATGGTGAAGCGACGGTGGAAAAGATCGCAGCCAACGCGGTGATGGCCGGATGCGTGCCGGAAATGATGCGCGTGTTGCTGCCCCTGATGCGCGCGGCATGCGATGAGCGCTTCAATCTCCATGGAGTTCAGGCGACCACGCATTTTGCCGCGCCGCTGGTGATGATCAATGGGCCAGTGCGGCAAGAGCTGGGCTTCTGGTCAAAGCAGAATGTTTTTTCCAACGTCGCGCGGGCCAATAGTTCGCTGGGGCGGGCCTTTCAGCTGGTCCTGTTGAATATCGGCGGTGGGAGGCCTGACGGGATTGACATGTCAGCGCTGGGAAATCCCGGCAAGTTTTCTTTCTGCATCGCCGAGAACGAAGAAGAGAATCCCTGGGAACCGTTTCATGTAACGCGCGGACTCAAACGCGAGCAGAGCGCGGTTTCACTGTTTGCGGCCGAGCCACCGCGCGGCGTGAGCGAGCATACCGCGCCTGCGGGCAAGACCGTGCTGGAGACGATTTCCTTCGCGCTGGCCACCGTGTGGAGTTACCGCACGTGCCTGATGCCAGAGGCAATTGTGATTCTGTGCCCCGAGCATGTGAAGACGATCCATCGCGATGGCTTTACCAAGGAACAGGCACGGCAATTTCTGTTCGAGAATACCGGGATACCTGTGCGGCATTATTCGAAAGAAGAGCGCGCGGAAGGTACGCAACTTGCAGCGAATTACAAAGAGATCACTGTACGTGGGGAAAAGTGCTACCAGAAATTCCGGTCACCTGAAGCGATCAGCATTTTTGTGAGCGGAGGAACAGCAGGGAAGTTTTCTGCAGTGATTGGCAGCTGGTCAACCGGTCCGACGGGCAGTCAGATGGTAACCTATCCGATTCCGGACAAATAGAAGGAGTAAAGATGGTAACGATTGTTCATCCTGGAAATGAAAGCGTGCCGAAGGCAGCAACGCCGCCGGGGCGGCTGAAGAGCCTGACGGGAAAAAAGATCGGGTTGCTGGATATCAGCAAGCCCGGCGGGAGTTTCTTTCTGGATCGACTGGAAGAGATTCTACGAACGAAGTATGGCGCTGCGGAAATTCTGCGCACTCGCAAGCCGACGTTTTCCAAGAATGCTCCGCCGCAAATCATCGAACAGCTACGCGGCATGGACGCGGTAGTGGAGGGGCTGGCGGATTGAGGGTCGTGCACAACGTGCAGTTTGCACGACACAATTGGCTTGGAAAATCTGGGCATTCCGGCAGTGCCTGTCGCCACCACTGAATTCACCGCTCCTGCGAGAGTGCAGGCCAGCGCATTGGGACGCGCGGGCTTTGACGCTGTTTACGTACAACATCCCATACAGGACCAGACGCCACAGCAGATTGCAGCTCGGGCAGATGCTGTGGCGGAAGAGATTGTGAGAAGGCTGACAGTGGCAAGCTGATACTTCATTGCGCGGCGGCCGGCCTTTCGAACTGGCTGGCAAGCCAGGGATTTGTGAGACACGGAATATGAAGCTTACTTCACCAGCAACAGCACGCCCACACACACAAGCGCGGCGGAGAGCCAGCGGCGGCGATCGACGTTTTCATGCAGCAGGAATTTTGCCAGGATGGCGGAGCAGATGTAAGTAAGTGACGCCGAGGCAGGCGCGACGAGGCTAGCGTCGCCCCAGGAAAGCGCGGTCAGGAGGCAGAAGAAGCTGAAGATGAGGCAGCAGAGTCCGAGAAGAAAAAGTTTTTCGCGGACGACGTGGCCGATCACCGTCAGCAAGCCCTTATTGATACGAATGGCGTCGAGATCGCCGATGCGCTTCATGGCGGCGGAGAGCATTACGTCTCCCGCGCTGGAGGCGAGTACCAGCATTCCGATAGCGGTCCAGAGCTTAAGCGAGTTCATGCTGCTCCTTGGCGCGAGAGATTGCTGAGTCTTTGCCGAGCGCAGTGTCCTTGGTAGGCCGCTCAGTGAGCGAAGGCCCGCGCGCAACCAGACCCACGCCGCAGGTGATGAGCAGGACGCCTGCCCATCGCCACGGGCTGACGGTTTCATGCAGGAAAACGCGTGACAGGAACGCGGTGATGACGTAGCCGAAGGCCGTTGCAGGCAAAACGTAAGTGAGATCGGCCCAAGAGAGCGCCGTGAGGTACGAGTAAAAAAATCCCGCGAGAAAAAGAATGCCCAGGATGATCCAGGGATCAATGAAGGCGTTAAAGATGTGGGTCCAGCGGCTGAGGTGGATTTCACCGAGGTTTTGCATGCCGCGTTTTAGCAGCACGTCGCCGGCGCCGTTGCAGCAGGCGATGGCCAGATAGATGAAGATTTTCTTGAACTTCACTCGGATATTCCGCCTACAGCCCGCCTGATGCGCGGATGACATGAGATTTTAGCGCGCGATTCTTAGCACACTATTTTTCAGCACACCAGTCTAAGCACACATTCTTAGCAAACCAGTTTCAGCCTGCCATTCTTAGCGTGCCGTATTAGTGACCAGAAATTTCCAAATCGCGACAGCGACAAAAATGGCCAGTCCGATGCCATACCCGATGATACGGGCTTTGCCGACTTTTTCCTGTTCCATCATGCGATCTTGCCTTGTTATGCTGGCCGTTGGCAGAGATTAGTCGCCGGCGACTTCAGCTCTGCGCGTCTTTTCCGCAGCGTGTTTTGCCGCCACCATATCTTTAGTGGCTTTGTTGCGCGCAGAGCGCAGCTTCATGAATGACTTGGCTTCCTTATAGAGGCGCTGGCGCTCTTCACCGTTGAAGACAGCCTTTCGCACGATGCGGAAGACGGCCTTGGGCCGGAAATAATATTCGTCGTAAAACTTGTGGACCATTTCCATTACGTGCTCACGCGGCAGGCCGGGATATTCAATCTGAGCGACCTGGTGGCCGCCGTCGTCAACCATGCGCTCAGTGCCCACGATGAAGCCGTTTTTCTTGGCGAAATCGTACATCTCAGTGCCCGGGTACGCGTGCGCGATGGATACCTGAATGGTTTCCACGTCGAGCTCTTTGGCGA
>DATBVH010000563.1:0-3822 GCA_036515395.1 Candidatus Angelobacter sp. | reverse complement strand
AGTTCCTCGCCCACGCCAACTCCCACCGTTTCGCCGACACCGGAGTTTGCCCCGAGTCCCAGCCCGACGCCAACCGCGACTCCGAAAGGGCCGACGCTCATTAATCCCAGCCCAACTCCTACTCCAACAGCGACCGCAACTCCGACACCAACGCCATTGTCTCCCGGTCTGAATGTCACACCAACGCCCACGCCGGTGCCCTAGAAGCGTTCCGCTGGCTGCTCTCGGGTCAGAGTTTCCTCCACGATAGCGGCTGAACTCTTGGACTTTTGTGCCTCAGTGGCACACCTAATAAGAGTTCGCAAAAAGCAAAACCCGCCAGTTTTGCTGGCGGGTTCCGGTTAAATTGGCTGACTTGCGATTAATTGCTATACAGCAGCACTCCATCGCTCTTTTCTGCGCCATCGCCCACTGGCCGATAGAACAGCTGATCGCCTTCAAGGTAAACCTCTATGAACGCCGGACGCGTCGTGATGGTTCCCTGGATCAGCGCCTCAGACAGCGGATCTTCAATGTACCGCTGCAAGGCCCTGCGCAATGGACGCGCGCCGTAGCTGCGGTCCACCAGCGTCTTGTCCAGAATCCACCGTTTCGCTTCTTCTGTTACCGTGATCGTGATGTGACGCTGCGCCAGGTTTCCGTTCAGCTGCTGTACCAGCAGTTCCAGAATCTGGATCAGGTCCGCATCGGTCAGTGCCTGGAAGAGAATCACTTCATCCAGACGGTTCAGGAACTCAGGATTGAAGGTCTTCTTTACTTCCTGCTTGACCAGTTCTTCAACCTTATCGTGAACGGTTTCTTCCTTGTCCAGTGAGAAGCCGAGGCCTTTGCGCTTCATCAGGTGCCGCGCGCCGATATTCGAGGTCATCACGATGATTACGTTCTTGAAATCCACCGTGTTGCCCAAGCCGTCAGTGAGCTGTCCGTCTTCAAGCACCTGCAACAGAATGTTGAACACATCCGGATGCGCCTTCTCAATTTCGTCCAGCAGCACGACTGAATAAGGTGACCGTTTTACACGTTCGGTTAACTGGCCGCCCTCTTCGTAGCCAACGTATCCTGGAGGCGAGCCAATTAGCTTGCTGACCGAATGCTTCTCCATGAACTCTGACATATCAAAGCGGATCAGTGACTTGTCGCTGCCGAAGAGGAAGTGCGCCAGCGTGCGCGCGACTTCCGTTTTGCCAACGCCTGTCGGTCCCAGGAATAGGAATGAACCGATGGGGCGGTGCGGAGATTTCAATCCTGCACGTGAGCGGCGAATCGAGCGGGCCAGAGCACTGATTGCCTTGTCCTGCGAGATCACGCGCTTATGCAGCTCTTCTTCCACGCGCAGCAGCTTCTGTGTCTCTTCTTCCTTGATGGAGGTTACGGGCACGCCGGTCCAGCGGCTCACCACTTCCTCAATGTCCTCACGGGCCACAACGCCGGTGGAAGACTCATCCAGGTGATATTTCTCGCGCAGGGCGCGCAGGTTCTCGCGCTCTTTGCGCTCTTCGTCGGAGTAGAAACGCGCCTTCTCGAACTCATGGTTCGCAATGGCGTTTTCCATCCGGTGAACGATAAATTTGATTCGCTTCTGGACTTCTGTAATTTCTTCAGGAAGCGAAGTCTGACGCAGCTTTACGCGCGCTCCGGCTTCGTCCAGGAGGTCGATCGCCTTGTCTGGCAGGAAGCGATCTGGAATGTAACGGTTTGAGTGGTACACCGCGAACTGGATCGCTTCGTCCGTGTAGCTTACGGCGTGGAACTTCTCGTAGCGTTCCTTGATACCGTAGATGATCTTCACCGCCTGCTCTTCACCTGGTGGCGGGACCTTTACGGCCTGGAAGCGCCGTTCCAGCGAACGATCTTTTTCAATCGATTTACGGTACTCGCCCGGCGTGGTCGCGCCGATGCACTGAATTTCTCCGCGTGAAAGCGCGGGCTTCAGGATGTTTGCAGCATCGAGCGACCCTTCTGCCGATCCCGCGCCGACCAGCGTGTGCAACTCATCGATAAAGATGATGCAGTTCTGGCTCTCCATCAGCTCTTTCATGATGGTCTTCAGGCGCTCTTCAAACTGTCCGCGATACTTGGTTCCGGCAACGATCAACGAAAGATCGAGACCGAGAATTCTTTTGTCCGCCAGAAATGATGGCACGTCGCCATCGGCGATGCGCTGGGCCAGCCCTTCAACAATGGCGGTCTTGCCCACGCCGGGTTCGCCGATCAGCACCGGATTATTCTTGGTGCGGCGGCACAAAATCTGGATTACACGCTCAACTTCACCTTCACGGCCGACGAGCGGATCAAGCTGGCTGTCCATGGCGGCCTGGGTCAGGTCGCGAGAGAATTCCGCCAGCAGGGAAGATTCGCGGTTGGAACCGCGCTGGGGCTGGGCTTTTTCCTGCGTGCTGCGGGCCAGCTCTTCGCGGATAGCGCTCAGGCGCAGTCCACGCTCATGCAGAATTTCGGCGGCAAAGCACTTCTCTTCACGCAGCAATCCCAATAGCAGGTGCTCCGTGCCAATGTGCTTGTGGCTGAGGCGTTCCGCCTCTTCCGCCGCGTAGGCCAATACCCGTTTGCATTCATTGCTTAAAGGTAAATCCACGGAAGTGGAAACCTTCTCCCGAATCGTCGTGTGCCCTTCAATCTGCTTACGGATGGACTCTACCGATGCATGGGAGCGCAGAAAGCGATTGGTCAACGCTTTGTCTTCGCGCAACAAGCCCAGCAGCAGGTGCTCCGTCTCTATGTACGGAGAGCCGAACTGGCTGGCCTCGTATCTTGCGAAGAAGATTACGCGCCTGGCTTTCTCTGTATACCGCTCGAACATATTCCCCTCACCCAGATGCTCCCAGTCACCTCTGCCGGAAACATCTCTCTATCTTTCCGGCTGCGAACTGCGCACCCCACCAGAAAGAAGCCTTTCTGTCCTGCCAGCGCCCTCCGTCACAGAGGGATCAAAATGCTGCTCCGGACAAATCTACCACCTGCCATATTGGCAGAAAAACCTAAAACTGTCCTTCGCCCTAGCTCGCTAATTCAGCGCCGCGGGCGACACTTCCTCGGCCATGCCATGATGCAACCGCAACACGCGATCGCAGCGGCGCGCAAACTCAAGGTTGTGGGTGACGATAAGGGAAGTGAGCCGATACTCTCGATGAAGTCTCTGCACCAAGGCGAACACCATTTCCGCGGTACGATTATCCAGGTCACCTGTTGGCTCATCAGCCATCAGGATTCCTGGGCCTGTCACCAAGGCCCTGGCCAGGGCCACCCGTTGTTGCTCACCGCCGGAAAGCTCTCCAGCGCGATGATGGCTGCGGCTCTCCAATCCAACTTCCCGCAACCATTCGCCGGCTTTCTCCATGGCTTGACGGTAAGCGGTTCCTTGCATCAAGAGCGGCATTGCAACATTCTCCTGCGCCGTAAATTCCGGCAACAGGTAGTGAAACTGCCAGACAAAACCGATGGTCCGATTACGAAAATCAGCGGCTGCATCGTCTGTAAGCTTCGCTACGGGAATATGGGCGCAGTATACGTCACCTGCAGAAGCACGATCAAGAGCACCAAGGATGTGCAACAAACTGCTCTTGCCCGCGCCTGATTCGCCCACTATCGCAAGCATTTCCCCCTTCCTCACCTGGAAGGACAAGTTTTCAAAGAGCACTAAATCTGTCTGACCTGACTTATAAACCTTCTTAAGTCCACTCACACGAACAATTTCAGGCGGCAAATCAGCTTGTTCTATTGGATGCACCGGCCCGCCCCAATGGTGCAATCATCAGTATTCCTAAGCATTTTCAGTGCCTTTCCATGCTCGTGACCGAACCTGCT
>DATBVH010000562.1:0-7776 GCA_036515395.1 Candidatus Angelobacter sp. | reverse complement strand
GAATGACGGCGGTATCAGGAGCTGCCTCAAATTTGCCATCGGCGCCAGCATAGATGGTATTGATCTGGATTGCGGCGGGTGTTGTAGAAACCTGCGCAGACGCAATCGACGCAAGCGCCAGAATCAGGAAACCTAATCTTTTCATAGGAATATATCTCCGCCAAATACTAACACCCAGTTCGGCCAAAGTTGCTGACCCCATCGGATATAGAGTCGGCTATTGACGTACTTATGATGTGAATTTAGGCTTACCATGCAGCATTCATGCGGAGGAAAGAACTTATGCGTAGAAGAACCGCTGTCCAGATGTTGGGAACGCTAGCGCTGCTGGGACCCACGGCCGGAACCAGTCTGTTGGCGCAAGGCGATAAGAAAGAAGAGAAGAAAGAAGCGCCACCGGCGCCTGCGTTGAAAGTTGGAGACATGGCTCCTGACTTTACTCTGCCTGACCAGACCTTTAAGAATAAGGTCTCTCTCCATGACTTCATGGGCAAGAAGAACGTGGCACTGGCGTTTTACATCTTTGCCTTTACCGGTGGTTGAACCAAGCAAATGCAGAACTTCCAGGCGAACCTGAAAAAACTGGAAGCTGCAGACACCCAGGTACTGGGTGTTAGCATGGACAGCCCCTTCAGCAATGCCGCATGGGCGGAAAAAATCAACGTCACCTTCCCGCTGCTGAGTGACTGGGGTGGGGACGTTACCCGTAAGTACGGCCTTTACGACGAGAAGCGCAAAATCGGTCGCCGCGTTAACTTCCTGATCGACAAGGAAGGCAAAATAGCTGAAATGCAGCTCGATAGCGATGCTGTCGATCCCACCAAAATGGTGGAATCCTGCGAACGCCGGAAGCTCAAAAGCTAGATGCCGGTAACGGTTCAGACAGAAGCCCGCCAGGGAGTTTCATCCCGGCGGGCACTTTTTTTGCTTTCAGTTTCCATCTTGCTGGCAATGTCATTGTGGTTCACCGGCACCGCGGTGATTCCGCAGGTCACAACTTTGTGGCACTCTGGTTTGGCTCTGGGATCGTGGCTTACTATCGCAGTGCAGATTGGGTTTTCAGTCGGGGCAATCACGTTTGCGCTCTTCAATATCCCTGACGTTTTCAGTCCGATTAAAGTTCTGGTTGTCTCTGCCATAGCAGCCGCGGCCGCCAACGCCGCATTTGCATTTCTAGCTGCCCAGCCGCTGCCTGCCATCCTGCTGCGCGGCGCTACAGGTTTCTTTCTTGCAGGTGTGTATCCAGTAGGCATGAAGATTATTGCCGGATGGTTTCAGCGTGGACGCGGACTGGCGCTGGGAATCATGATTGGCGCGCTTACGGTTGGGTCGGCTGTGCCGCATGCTGTGAATGCTCTTGGCCGGGTGCCATGGCAGGGAGTAATTCTTCTTGGCAGTGCGCAGGCATTGCTTGGTGCTTTGATTGTTGCTTTAGCGGTCCGGCAAGGACCGTTCGCCATGCCGCAATCGCGCTTTGATCCTGCACAGATCCTAGAGATCGTGCGCAACCGTCCATTGCGTCTGGCCAATCTCGGATATCTGGGACACATGTGGGAGCTTTATTCCATGTGGGGATGGATCGCGGTTATCTTTTCTGTTTCTGCAGGATGGTCGCGTTCAATGTTTGAAGCCATGGCGGCGCTGGCAATTGCTATAGGCGCAGTAGGCTGCATCTGGGCCGGGGCAGCCAGCGATCGGCTGCAAGACCAGGCGGCTCAAGTTCGAGTGGCGCAGCGCGCACGCGTAACCATCATCGCCATGGCCATCAGCTCCGTCTGCTGCGTACTGGCTGCGCTGGTTCTGCATCGTCCCATGATTCTGATTCCACTTTCGCTGATCTGGGGAATCGCCGTGATTGCCGATTCCGCGCAGTTCTCCACCATCATCAGCGAAGTCTCCGACAAGAATTACGTGGGCACGGCGCTTACATGCCAGGTGGCACTGGGATTTTTACTCACTGCGTTTGTCATCCGATTGATGGCAGCCATTGCAGCGAGTTATGGATGGAATTGGGCGTTGGCCAGTATGGCGCTGGGACCGTTGCTCGGAATCTGGGCAATGAGAGGGCTGGTTCCGCGCGATCAGCAGGCCCACTAGCTCTGACGGTGTTTTGAGTTCGCGTGATATTCTTTCCGTTCCTTTACATTCCCATTAGAAAAAGACGGAGCGTTGCCACGTTTATGAAACAGCGGATCTTTCTTTTGTGCACACTTCAGCTCGCAATGCTCGCTTCCCTGGCAATGGCGCAGGTACCCAAGGGAACGCCTGTTCCTCCCACACCACAGACGCCGACTGTCGGCGAATCAAGGGTGACTGAGCCTCCGCATGAGCTTACTGTGGCAGACGTGCATGCTTTCCTGGATGGATTCGTTCCCATGCAGCTTGAGCGTGAAGACATTGCCGGAGCTGTGGTGCTGGTAGTGAAGGATGGCGCAATCTTGTTTGCGAAGGGCTACGGCTACAGTGATGTAGACAAGAAATCTCCAGTAACAGTTGATGCAACGCTGTTTCGTCCGGGATCGGTTTCCAAACTCTTTACCTGGACTGCGGTTATGCAACTGGTGGAACAAGGCAAGCTCGATCTCGACCGCGACATCAACGAGTATCTGGATTTCAAGATTCCGGCAAAATTCGGCAAACCCATTACGCTGCGCAACATTATGACGCATACTCCGGGCTTAGAGGAGCAGATCAAGGACTTGATCACTGAAGATGCCGCTCCTTCCGCCACGCTGAAGCAGCACTTAGTCACGCACGTCCCGGAACGCATCTTCCCTCCGGGGACTACGCCTGCTTATTCCAACTACGGAGCTTCTCTGGCCGGATACATTGTGGAGCGAGTCTCCGGACGGCCTTTCAATGATTATGTGGCAGAAAATATTTTCAAGCCGCTAGGGATGTCCCATTCCACATTCGCACAGCCACTGCCCGCCGAATTGAAGCCGCTCATGTCCAATGGCTATAGGCTGGGCTCGGGCAAATCCAAGCCATTCGAAATTATTGAAGAAGCTCCGGCGGGAGCGCTGGCGGCTACAGCAGCGGACATGTCACGGTTTATGATCGCGCATCTCCAGAATGGCAAGTTTGAAAGCGCGCAGATTCTTCATCCTGAGACGGCGACCCTGATGCATTCGCGCCAGTTTGGGCTCAGCCCGGCGCTCAACGGCATGTGCCTGGGCTTTTATGAGGAGTCACGTAATGGTCGACGGATCATCGGCCACGGCGGGGACACGGTTTATTTCCACAGTGATCTGCACCTCATTCCGGAGAATGGCATAGGGTTCTTTGTCTCATATAACAGCGCCGGTAAAGGTGACATCAGTCCACGTAGTGCTTTGTGGTATCACTTTCTTGATCGTTATTTCCCTTACACGCCGCCCAAGATTGAGAAACTGGCCAGCGCCGATGCGGATGCGAAGACCGTTGCCGGCAGATATCTCACGACACGCCGCTCTGAAAGCAGCTTCTTGAAAGTGGGAGCGGTGGAAGAAAACGTCCGCGTAACGCCGGATGAAAACGGCACAATCAAAGTGGAGCCATTCAAGGACTTCAATGGCCAGATCAAAAAGTGGCAGGAGATTGCGCCGCTAGTTTACCGCTCTCTTAACGGACAGGACATGATTGCTTTTGTCCACGACTATAAGGGAGACATGCTTCTTGCGCCGAACTTCCCTGCTGCGGCAGAGCAACGCGTGCCACTGATGGCCAGCGCGGACTTCAATCAGTCACTCATCGTGGGCGTTCTGGTTATTCTGGGATTGACGCTGGTGTGCTGGCCAATCGCTGCCATGATCCGCGAACATTATCATCAGCGGCTTGATCTTGATCCCAGCTACTTGCGTCTGCGTCCGTGGGTGCGCGTGGTCTGCGCGGTAGATATCGCGTTTCTCTTGATTTTTCTAACGATCCTTACAAGTGGGGGAATCAGCGCGCTAAGTTCCAAAACAGATTTCAAATTTCACGCCATACAGTCTCTGGGAGTACTGGGAGCGTTTGGGACAGTTGTTATATTGCTTGCGTCCATTCGCTCGTGGAGAGACCCACATGCATGGTTCTGGGGCAAGGTCTGGAATCTTTTACTCCTGCTGGCTTGCCTTGGCTTTGTGTGGTTCTCATATCACTGGAACCTGCTGAATTTCAACCTGAATTACTAAAGCTTGGCGAAGTTCCGCAGCATAAAACGCATTGAGCGCCACAGGCTGGCGATGCTCAATTACGTTAAGGTCAGAATGCTTTTGATCTGGCTATACTTTCTGCACCGCCTGGACAAGATTTGTCAGTGACGCCTTGGCGTCTCCGTAAAGCATACCGGTGACCGGCTTGAAGAAGAGAGGGTTTTCCAAACCGGAAAATCCTTTACCCTTGCCGCGCTTTAAGACCACGACCGATTTTGCCTTATCGACTTCGATGATGGGCATCCCAGCGATTAAACTCTTCGGATTATCCCGCGCATCTGGGTTAACGACGTCATTCGCGCCGATCACTACTGCCACGTCGGTTGACTGCATTTCAGGATTGATCTGCTCCATTTCGTAAAGCGAAGAGTACGGCACATTAGCTTCAGCCAAAAGTACGTTCATGTGTCCGGGCATGCGTCCGGCCACTGGGTGAATAGCGTACTTCACCGAGATACCGCGCTCTTCCAGGATATTGCCCAGCTCGCGACAGGCATGCTGTGCCTGCGCAGTCGCCATGCCATATCCCGGAACGAAGACGACCTGGTTGGCATAGGCGAGTTGCACCGCAACGTCGTCCAGCCCAACTTCGCGCATAGAGCCAGTCACTGAGGTTTCTTCCGTCACTGCGGAACCAAAGCCGCCAAATAGCACGTTGGTGATCGATCGATTCATCGCCCTACACATCAGGATGGAAAGGATGAACCCGGAAAAGCCGTCGAGCGTACCGGCAATGATGAGAACGTTGTTTCCCAGCACAAAGCCGGTTGCCGCCGACGACAGGCCGGCATAAGAATTCAAGAGCGACATCACTACCGGCATGTCAGCAGCGCCAATGGGAATCACAAGCATGACGCCAAACACAAAAGCGCAGCCCACCATAATGTAAAAGAACATCGCGCCTGCGGGATTGACGATCCAGGTGATAAAGGATCCGATCATCACGATAAAGAGTGTGAGATTGAAAATCTGCTGGCCTTTGAACTGGATGGGAGTGCCGCGCATCAATTCCTGCAGCTTGGCTGCCGCGATGAGCGAACCCGTCACCGTAAGCGAGCCGAGCATCACTTCCAGCCCCAGAGCGCCGACTTTTACGCCGCCGAGTTTGCTGCCGTGAATCACATATTCGGCAATGCCGACCATCGAAGCGGCCAGCGCACCGAACGCATGTGACAGCGCAGTTCGTTGCGGCATCGCTGTCATCGGCACCATGGCCATGGGAATACCAATGCAAGAGCCAAGGATCAAGCCAATGGCTATATATAGATAGTTATGAATATCAGGATGGAAAAGCGTGCCGATAACAGCGGCAGCCATTCCGGCCGCAGCCATAATCATTCCGCGGCGCGCCGTGTCAGGATGGCTCAGCCCCTTTAATCCCAGAACAAAGAGGCAAGAAGCGATGAGATATGTAGCTTCGAGGAAATATTGAGCGTGGCTCACTTTTTCTCCTCCGGCTTGGCGGTCTTGGGCGCTTCCTTCTTGCGGAACATCTTGAGCATTCGGTCAGTAATAAGAAAACCGCCAGTCACGTTGATCATGGCAGAGGTCACAGCGGCGCAGCCCAGGATTTCCGCCAGTCTCTGGTGCTGGTCATAATGCGATCCTGCAATCACCAGCGAACCAATCAGCGAAATGCCGGAAATGGCATTGGTGGCCGACATAAGCGGTGTATGCAACAACGGAGGCACCCGAGAAATGACCTGATAGCCGAGGAATGCGGCTAGGGCAAAAACATAGAGAGAAGCGATGAGGACCGCTGGGCTGAAAGACAGTTCCTTTGTGCCTTCCATCATCGCCAGCGCGACGATGAATCCTACAGGATGAAACAATACGTGCTGCATTCAGGTCTCCTTGGGCTTACTCTTTAGGGTTGTTCTTTTAACGCCGCTCTACTGATTCCTAACTACTAAATACCAATTACTAACTACTAACTACTAACTACTAACTCGCTGCACTACGCTACCGGATGTCCCAGGGCCGCGGCCACTTTTGGATGGACGCTGCCGCCCTCGTAAGCGACGCATGCCGGTTTCAGGATGTCGTCATTCATGTCGATTTTCAAAGTGCCCTTGTCATTGATCAGGGCGATGAAGGTGGTCAGGTTGCGCGAGTAAAGCTGGCTGGCGTGCCCCGGAACCGTGGCGGGCAGATTGAGCGGACCAAGGATCGTTACACCGTGATGGTCCACATCTTCACCGGGTTTGGTGTAAGCCACGTTGCCGCCGGTGGAAGCGGCAAGATCGACGATCACTGCTCCAGGGCGCATATGATTCACCGCTTCTTCCGTAAGCATCAGCGGGGCTTTGCGTCCGGGCACCTGCGCCGTGGTAATGATTACGTCAGATGTGGCGGCGTGCTTGGCCACCATGTCGCGCCCGCGCTGCAGCGCTTCAGGAGAGAGTTCTTTTGCGTATCCGCCAGCGTCCTGCGTTTCAATGCCGCCCAAATCGACTTCAAGAAATTTGGCGCCCAGGGATTTCACGTCCTGACCAGCGGCAGCGCGCACGTCATAAGCTTCCACCACAGCGCCAAGGCGTCGCGCAGTGGCAATGGCCTGCAATCCGGCAACGCCTGCCCCCAGCACAAGCACCTTTGCCGGCGGGACTGTGCCGGCGGCTGTCATCAGCATGGGAAACATGCGCGGCAGGCGCGCAGCGGCGATCAAGACTGCTTTATAGCCTGCAACAGTAGCCATGGAAGAGAGCGCGTCCATGGATTGAGCGCGCGTTGAGCGCGGAACCAACTCCATGGCAAATGCCGTGAGCTTGCGAGAGATGATCGGCTCCAGCGCGGCGGGCTCATCCAGCGGCTTGAGAAACCCAATAACAACAGCGCCTTGTTTCAACTTTGCAAAATCGCCGGGCTCAGGCCGATTCACGCAGGCCAGAATGTCGGCCTCCGGCAGCAGATCTGCGCGGGACATCAGGCTTGCGCCGGCTGTCTGGTAGTCTGCGTCAGGAAATCCAGCATGAACGCCCGCACCGTTTTCAACGCCAATCTCTGCGCCGGCAGCCACCAGCTTTTTCACTGACTCAGGCGTCAACGCCACCCGGGCTTCCCCTTGCTGTTGCTCCCGTGGGACCGCAATTCTCATATGTGGGTTCCTCTCTGGCAAACCTCGTTATGCCAAAACCTCGTATGGTACACCACTGTTGCTGCCACAACATTATTCATGACGGCGCACATTTGCGAAAGTGCACTTTAACGGCAAGCAGCCGCGCCGGACTGTGATGAGGATCACAGGAGGGCTTTCGACCGGCGCATTTTTGATATACAGGGCCGGTTTCTGCATCGGCAAATTTGGTTCGACAGTCAAAATTTGTGCTCTTTGGCCGGTTCTCCCGCACTCCGACCACTAGATCGATTCAAGTATTAGCGTAGTCTTTCCCAGGTTCGTCGTCCCAACGGCCGTTAAGCGAACGCGCTCTCTCTAGCGCGTGAGTAGGACAGAGGGACTTGTGTTTATTTTCAATGGGTCTGCGGCACTGCGCGCTGTTGATCGTAAGAAAGATGATCGCAAGAAATGATGAATGTATCCGTTGAACAGCATCTCGACTTTGCTGACATGTCTCCCTACCCCTGTCGTCCTGAGCGCCGC
>DATBVH010000561.1:0-7499 GCA_036515395.1 Candidatus Angelobacter sp. | reverse complement strand
AAGAGCATTACGGTCTGCGCACCGGACTGAATCTCTTCCAGCGAAATTCCGGTCCACTCAAATGAGTAGCCCTGATGCAGAACTTCTTTGGAGATATCTTCCATGGCCTGAATGGCCTGGCCAGAGCTATAGCCGGGAGCTGCGCTGCCATCGATTTCAACGCTGCGGAACAGGTTGTAATGGTTGATTACGCTGGCGTTGGTCCCTTCTTTCACGGTGACCAGATTGTCGAGCGAGATCATGCGATTATCGTCAGACCGCACATAGAACTGCCGCAGGTCTCGCGGCTGTGAGCGGTATTGCTGGTCAGCCTGCACCATCACGCGGTAAGAACGATTATTGAAATCGAAGTCATTCACGTACTGCGATCCCATATAAATCTGTAGCGCCGATGTGATCTGAGAAAACGGAACATTTAGGCTCTTGGCTTTTTCGCGATCAATCTGCACTACAAATTGGGGATCGCGCGCGGTGAAGGTGGTGAACAGAGGATGCGCCAGTTCCGGCCGCGTATTTGCCTTGGCAATGATCTGGTGCACCACGTCTTCCAGATCGTCCAGGGTTCCGCCACTGGTCTGCTGCAATTCATAAGCAAAGCCGCCAAATTGTCCCAGGCCCTGGATGGCAGGAGGATCAAAGGCGATTACTATCGCTTCATTAATGCTCATCAGCTGCCCGCGAAGTGAATTTAGCACGGCAAAAGCGCTGTGGTCTTTCCCGCCGCGTTCGCCGATGTCTTTCAAACTGGCAAAAATAATGCCTTGGTTGGCGGCGCTGCCGGTAAAGCTGAATCCCGGAACGGAGAAGACGCCTTCAACATCATGGTTCGCGCTTACCATGGCGGCTGCGCGGTCCATCACTCTGGCGGTGTACTGCAATGACGCTCCGGGCGGCGCCTGCACAATCACAAAAAAGTATCCCTGATCTTCCTGCGGCACAAAGCTGGTGGGCACTTTCTGATAGACAAAGTACGTGGCCGCCAGTCCCAGGAAAAAGACCACCACAACCGCGGCACGCCAGTTCGTGAGCCGGTGCAGGACCGATTGATACCCGGTGGTCCCTTTGTGAATGGCCGAGTTGATTCCAGAGAAAAATCGGTTTTGCCGGCCTTCACGGGGACGTAGCAGCAGAGCAGCCAGCGCCGGTGAGAGCGTGAGCGCGTTGAACGCAGAAATCGCAATAGAGAATGCGATGGTCAGCGCAAACTGCTGGTAGAGCCGGCCGGTGCTGCCCGGGAACAATGACACGGGCACGAACACGGCGATCAAGACGAGAGAAGTCGCTACTACTGCGCCTGTAACTTCGCGCATGCCGATCTGCGTAGCCTCGCGTGGATCGCGCACTCCTTCCTCTATATGGCGCTCAACGTTTTCAATGACAACAATGGCATCATCCACCACAAGTCCGGTGGCCAGAGTAATGCCAAAGAGCGTAAGCGTGTTAATGGAGAAGCCAAAAAACTTGGCAAAGATAAACGTTCCCACCAGCGAAACGGGAATGGTGATGGCCGGAATCACGGTGCTGCGCCAGCCTTGCAAGAAAAGAAAAATGACGACGATGACGATCAGGATGGCTTCCGCCAGCGTCTTCAGTACTTCACGGATGGATTCACCCACGGCGCGCGTGGTGTCAAACGCTACCTGGTATTTCAGCCCCTTGGGGAAGCGCTTGGCAAGTTGCTCGATTTCAGTTTGCACGTCGCGGCGAACCTGCAGGGCGTTGGCGTTGGAGAGCTGCATTACGCCCAGACCCATGGCATCTTGGCCGTTGTAACGTAGCTGGCCCCCATAACTTTCCGCGCCCAGCTCGGCGCGACCCACGTCGCGCAATTCAATCAGTGAGCCATTGGTGGTGCGCTTAATGACTATGTGCTCAAACTCTTTAGGATCGCTCAACCGTCCCACGGCGCGCACGCTGATCTGGTAAGACTGGGTCGAGGGCGCAGGCGGCTGCCCCACCTGTCCGGCAGCAACCTGGACGTTTTGCTCGCGCAGCGCCGCCGTCACATCTGAGGCGGTAAGGCCGCGCGCCGCCAGCCGCACCGGATCAAGCCACAAGCGCATGGAATATTTGCGCTCGCCAAAAATAATGACGTTGCCAACGCCTTTCACGCGCTTGATGGCATCGCGCACATAAAGATCAAGATAATTGCTGATAAAGAGGTTGTCGTATTCCTTATTGTCGGCGTAGAAGCCGTAGGCCACGACAAATGAGCCGGTGTTCTTGGTGATGCTTACGCCCGTAGTCTGGACTTCAATCGGCAGGCGTCCCAGCGCGCTCGAGGCCCGGTTCTGTACATCGACGGCAGCCACGTCAAGATTGCGGTCAAGGTCAAAAGTGGCGCTGATGGAAGCCGTGCCATCATTGCCGCTGGTGGAACTCATATAGCGCATGCCTTCCGCGCCATTGATGGCCTGCTCCAGCAGCGTGGTCACGCTGGTTTCCACCGCCTGCGAGTTTGCGCCGGTATAAAACGCGCTCACGCTCACCGCGGGGGGAGTCAGGTTGGGATATTGCGCAATCGGCAGCGTGGGAATACACACGGCTCCGCCGAGCACAATCAGCAAGGAGCATACGGTGGCAAATACGGGCCGTCGAATGAAAAAATTGACCATTGATCCTGTCGCTTCGCTCCAAACCGCTGAAGCGTGTTCAGTAGAAGAATCTGTTTTGCGCCTGTTGCAGGCGGCTCGGCATATTAGGGCCTCGCCGCTCAGCCGATGTCCTGAAAGTCCCAGATCAGCGTCTATCTGCGCTAATCTGCGGCGACAGCTCTTACGACTGCGGCACCACGGGCATGCCGTCTGCCAACATCTGCACGCTGGTGATAATAATTTTGTCGCCGGCGTTGATGCCGTCGAGCACAACGTAATCGTTGCCGACTAAATCGCCCACCTGGATCACGCGCTGCCGCGCTACGGCCTGCTGTCCGTTGCCTTCAGCCACAAAGGCAAAGAGCTTTCCGCTCAGGCGCGTGACGGCCGTAATCGGAATTACCGTGGCCTTGCGTTCAGACCACACTACGCGAGCGTGTACCTGCTGGGCGTTGCGGAACTTCATGTCCGCGTTGGGTACCTGGGTTTTCACCAGAAGCGTTTGTGAGTCGGTGTCTACGTGCGGTGAGATAAACGTGATCTTGGTGCGTGTGAGCGGCTTGCCCTGGTCATCAACCAAGTCCACTGGCATACCCATTTTCAGCACCGACGATTTTTCCGCCGGAACGTTCAGGTACGCTTCCAGCGCCCCGCCTTTATCCACGGTGGTAAGCATGGTCTGGCTGGTCACGTGGTCGCCCACATGCACAGGGATATCGCCGATCACGCCGCTGGCCGGAGCGCGCACCGTGTAATAGTGCAACTGCACCTGCTGCTCGCGGATTCCAGCCGACGAAGCTTCGGCGTCCGCTTTGGCGGCGTCATAGGTGTTTTGCGCTGTGTCCAGATCGGCCTTGGGAAGCACACCGGCAGCATAAAGTTTTTTCTTGCGGTCAAGATCAACCGCCGCCTGCTGCATTACCGCCTGCTTGGATTTCAGCCCCGCTTCCTGGTTATTGACCGTAGCTTCCTGCTTGCGCGGGTCGATTTCCAGTATCGGCGCGCCTGCCTCAACCCGCTGGCCGGAATTTACAAAAATCTTGGTAATATCGCCTTCCACCAGTGGCTGCAGCGTAGCGGCACTGCGCGAGCGCAGCGTGGCCAAATAATCGGTTGAAACCGGCACGGTTTCAGCCTGGGCCGTCATTGTTTTCACCGGAAAAGCCTGCGGCCCTGCTGGAGTCCCGGCCTTTGCGCCGCTTCCGCAACCCGCAACCAGCAATGCCGATGCGATAAGGGTCGTTTCGATTGCTAACTTCTTTATCATCATCAATATTTTAATGTTACCTGACTTTAGAGTACCCGATGATTGGATTAAGGTGGCGTTATAGCCGATTCAATTTAGACGGATGAAATGAAGTAACGTCTTGTGAAGTATTGGTTTATAAAGCCGACGACCTGGGATTTTTAATTTCGAATTCCGGCGATTTCGGCAGCTCCTAACAATCTAGCTTTGCACCTTGCTGCCTGAACCTTCAGCCCAAATTACCGCCTGCCTCCCCTATGTTGACCCAAGGTCACCCAAAGATTGGCATGATCAACGGTGAGTTTTTGCCCCTCAGCACTGACGATAGGGGACAGAGCTGGATTATAGACTTTTTACCATTTGTTCTTCATGCAAGTCATTTCGAAGAGATTCGCAGATAGAAATAATTTTCATTAATCCAATCGGAAATCTTCCAATGTCTCCTTGACGCGTCATCCCGAACCCCTGTCAGCGAGCGCTCATGAGCGCGGTTCAGGACGATGACGCAATAAAACGGAAGATATATCAAACTGCACCGCTACCCGAAGCTGCCGCTCGCGCCGCGTCGGGCCTGCCGTAAGCTACCGATTTGATGACACCTTCAAATTTCTGCCGCGGGTCCCAGGGCTTTTTGAAAGTATCCAGCACGCTGCGCACACCGAGCATCCTGTAGCTTTCAGTCTGCGACTCATTGAACCACTGGTTACCTGTACTCTCGTGGGGAAATGCGGGGTTAGCCGCTTTATAGGCGGTAACGTCGGAATCATCGCCGGCCAGAACCACCGGCTTGATGTAGACCAGGTAGCCGGTTTCCAGCTCCGGGTCAATTTCTTTATAACGGATTTCCGCCACGGCGCAGCGGATCTTTGGCGTTTCTCCCGGTGAGGAATGCGGCGGCAGGAAGTCGATGGGGATTTTCATGTCGATGCGGATCTTTCGCATCGCATTACCCAGGTCTTCATAGTTGTATTGGGCATCGCACCCGCCATCAAGCACAACGATGTAGCGGCAGCGGCGCCGCACCATTTCGTAAAGCGCCAGGTTTTCGAAATGGCCGCCGTCAGAGAGATAGACATAAGGACTGCTCTCATCCGTACGGCCCAAGGCTTCACGGATAATGGAATTGAAGGCGGAGTGCGGGCCGCTGTCGCGCCAGGTTTTGCGTTTCGGGTTGCCGAGCCAGGAGCCGAGCCGCGCATTGAACAGCGTCATGATGAAGGTAATTGCCGGCGAGGAGTGATAGCCCATGTTGGGGCTGGCAGCGGCGCCGGAGATGGCAACGGCGGTTCCCAGGGAAATGCCGTCTGGACCGCCATATTCATTGCTTGGGCGATAGCCGAGGATTTCACTGCCGCAGTGCAGTGGCGAAGCAGTAAAGGATGCGGCCCGGCGCTGCTGCCAGGCCAGACGTTCGCCGGAAACCAGGTTCAACGCCATATTCACTACGTGGAACGGCTTGATGGTAGGCGACAGATTTTTCAGGTTGAAATTGTCCGTTCGGTCAAATCCGATGAAGCGGTTGATTTCCGGTTGGGCGTTTGAAGCGCCCAGATAGGCGCGGATAATGCGGCTGCGATACATGGCCTGAAGAGAAAATTTGTTGATGTCGATGAACTTGGCCATGGTCCAGCTAAACGCAAGGCAGGCAAGCGCCAGCAGCAGGCCGTGTTCGGGCCGGACATCTTCCAGGAATTCCCTATGCGCGGTCCAACGTACATGCGAGGCCCATCCCACCAGAGGAGTTTTCGATAAGAGCCAGTTGTCCAGAACTGCCAGAGAAGTCAGAAAGAAGGTAATAAAGACCGGGGCAGCCAGCTTTCCCATGAGGTCCATGCTGTTTCCTTGTTTGCCCGCACCCGCGCCGTTCTTGGTGAGCGCTTTGGTTTTGTTGCTGAGGCCGGCCAATGCGGCAAGCACGCCACTGATGCTTCCAGTAGCTATGAACGTGCTATCGGCCCACACTTTGAGTTTTGTGTGAAGCAGGAAAATCAGGTCGGGCGCGAGCAGGCTTATTGCAGAAAGACTGATCCAGGCAACAACGCAAAGCATCCCCCAGGCCCCGGCCCGCGCCAGCCACTCGCGGTCATCATCTTCCAGCACCCGGCTGGTAAAGCCCACAAAGATGGTCACCGCCAGCCCAAGCGAAGTTAACAGCAACGGCATGGCAAAAGTGACGAACAGTCGCCAGCTCAGATGGCCAAATACCTCGCTGCTGAGCATCAGCGCGCCGGCTGCGATGCAAAAAGCAGTGAGGGTTGCCGCCGTCAGCAGCCCCAGAATCCATTTTGTTCTGGGCTGGCGATGGAAAGACTCTTTGGCCTTGAGTTCCCGTAGTTTTTCCCTAACACGGCGCCAATAAATCAAGGCATATGCCAGATAGCCTGCGCCTCCGGAGATCGCAATTCCTAAAAAATATTGCCAATAGCCGAATTTTGACGCATCATGCCTGCCATTCGTGTAGTCAGCGCCTATGAACCAGGATTCGGCGAGCAGAAGAGCCAGCGCGGCGAGATAAATGGGGGCAAAACAATACCTGAGGAACTGGCCTTCTGTATGGTTTGTACGGCCAACGCCGGGCAGATAGCGCAGGAGATTAAAGATCCCGATGGCGAAGAACAACCCGGCCAGAGGAAGTGCAATCAATCGCCCCTCGTAAAATTGGTTCCAGGTCAAGCCAAACCACAAGTTATAGTTGTCGCCCACCTTTCCCAGTGACAGCACAATACGGGGCACCATGAGAGCGCACATCAGCAGGGGGATGAAGACCAGCCAGTTCAGGAACATGTTCCGCGCTACCGTGGCAACCAGGGTCCAAGTGTCGGCGGAGAAGAGGCCCAGCTTGGGCGAAAGATAGTTATTGAACTCGCGCAGATGCTGGATGGGGTCCGGATGCTCTTCAGGCGGCGGCAGCGCAAAAGGCTTTAGCTGGGCGACCACAGTTGTGCTCTTATCGCCCAGCTTTTTGGGTGTGGTCAGTCCCTTCCATCGCTCTTTCCAGGCCGTGAGCCAGCTCCCGATGTAGCCTCCGCCGGAAACGGTGGAAAGATAGTCAAAGTTTTCCAGGATGCCGAGTTCAGCCAGCCCCTGCAGGGCGCCCAGCGCGAATGTGGCGCTGCGAATGCCGCCGCCGGAGATGCACAGCGCACTGCGCTGCTTTCCTCCCAGCACGGCGTCTTCCTGGGCCAACACCTGTTCAAAGGTGAGCGGAGCTTCCGGGCCGTCCGGGCCGGGCATTGCTTGCGTAAGAGATTGTGGCGCGAGGGATTTCTGGTCTGGCATGCGGAGACTATCTATTCATCAGCTCACAAAGTCAAAGAATTAATAAGGATTAATGCAGATGAAAAGCTCTTCTAGGGCTTTTGGTAGTGCAGTTTGATGAATACTGCTTTGTTCGCCGACCGTCTTCCATCTTGCGGCCCTCTGCTTACATTCCTTACGTTCTTCACCCAGGCCCCACCCGCCATTTTTTAGCTTTTGTTGCAAACAAAAGTTGGTTGCGCTAATCGATCCTTGGATCTCCCTGCATGGCACTTGGGCCACGCTTGGATTTGCCAAAGTGCGCACTTTCCACGCAAGTTTGTGACCAATTTCACAGCAAAATCAATGACTTACCGGGAAGTTTGCAGTACCCCACCCCCTCCCCCCGGTTTTCACCCCAT
>DATBVH010000560.1:0-10725 GCA_036515395.1 Candidatus Angelobacter sp. | reverse complement strand
AGAAGCTGGCTGATTGGTTGCAGAGCAATTATGGGATATATCCCGCATTTAGCGGAATGGGCTATTCGGTCAAGGATTCTTATTCGATCGACAAACAGCCGATGACCTCGCAAGAAATGCTGGTAAAGTCCGTGTCGTCAGAATACATTCTCAAAAACGTGTCACTGGCGGAGGCAGGCTGCCGTTGCATCTGGGTCGAGCCGTATGCGGGCCGCTCCAATGATCCTGTTGACCCGGACTTTATTGCGCAAGCAGGTGGCGATGGAGTCTGCAAAAGTGTTGACAGGCTGGCTGCGCGCCAAGGCAGACACAAGCATTAACCAACGCTAATCTCGACTGCTGAGTTATCTCGACTGACGCGTCCGTGTACGTGCCAGCTTAAGTTTCACAACCGCATCGAGCACTCTGTGCGCGACTTCCCATTTGCTGGTTTCCGGAACGGTTTCAACGCCCGCCTCCGTAAGAATCGTGACGGCGTTGCGCTCGGAATCAAAGCCTATTCCCGGCTGCGATACATCGTTGAGCACGATGGCGTCAAGCGATTTGCTTTCCAGCTTCTTGCGCGCATTAGCCTGAACATCCGTGGTTTCGGCGGCAAAGCCAATCACGATGCGGCTGCCCTTCTTTGCGCCCAGTTCGGCCAGGATATCGGTGGTTGGCTCCAGTTCAAGCATCATCGGACCTTTGCGCTTGATCTTTTCCTCCGCGGCAGCTCGCACGGTGAAGTCCGCAACAGCGGCAGCTTTGATCACGATAGTCGCGCGATCAAAATGCGCCATCACGGCGTCCCGCATCTGCTGCGCCGTCTGCACCTGAATCACTTCAACCGACGCAGGCGGTTTGAGTGCCGTTGGCCCGGAAATCAAAATCACTTTCGCGCCGCGTCGCAAGGCGGCTTCTGCCAGGGCATACCCCATCTTGCCGCTTGATCGATTCCCAATGTAGCGCACCGGATCAATCGGCTCGCGCGTAGGCCCCGCGGTTACTAATACGGTTTCACCCGCCAAGTCCTGCTCGGCTTTCAAGGCCTTGAGCACGGCCAGCACAATCGTTTCATTCGCGGCCAGCCTGCCTGCTCCAACCATGCCGCAAGCCAGGTAGCCGCTATCCGGTTCCACCACCATCACACCGCGAGATTTCAGTGTTTCTATATTGGCCTGCGTGGCCGCATTGTCCCACATATTTACGTTCATGGCAGGCGCGATGACCACAGGCGCGGTGGTGGCGAGAAACAATGTCGTTAGAAAGTCGTTGGCTTCGCCGTGGGCGAATTTGGCGATCACGTCCGCAGTAGCGGGTGCCACGACCAATGCATCAATCGCCTGCGCAACCGCAATGTGCTCTACAGCGGAATCAATATTTGGTTCTTCCGCGCCTGCGCCAAACAGATCGGTAATTACCTTTTCCCCGCTCAGCGCGGCAAAGGTCAGAGGCCGCACAAACTCCTGCGCGGCGCGCGTCATTACCACCTGCACGCGGATGCCGCGGTCCTGCAATAGGCGGACCAGCTCAGCCGCCTTATACGCGGCAATACCTCCCGAAACTCCAAGAGCGACCTTCATAGGGATATTTTAGTCCGCTTGGCAAGCCGGTCATAGTAACGGAGGTGAGGCTGGTTTTTTTCTTTGTCCTGACCGGAGGGAGGGAACCCTATAGCCAAAATACGCCCAAGGCAGAGTAAACCAGCGGGTTAGCAGGAATCGTGGAGCCTTAGGTACTCGTTTAGCGAGATGTCCTCAAAACGTAGCCAGAATTTGCTTGATCTTGTCTTCCATGTTGGCCTTCAGGCATTTCTCAGCCGTGGCCAGATACTGCTTTTCCGCGGGAGAAGGCGTTTTCCCGGACCGCCGTATGCGCTCTCCCAAAACGATGGCCTGCAACTGGTTCGCGGACTGCTCCAGCCGGTCATTGATCAAAATGTAATCATAGTGCGGATAGTTCTCAATCTCGCGGCGCGCCTCGTCTAACCGTCGACGAATCACATCTTCCGCCAAAACGTTTTCACTCAAGCTGCGCTTTCGCAAACGCGATTCCAACTCTGCGCGGCTCGGCGGCAGCACAAAGATGCTTACCGCATCCGGCATCTTCTGCTTGACTTGGCGCTCGCCCTGCACGTCGATATCGAGGAGCAAATCATGTCCCACCTCTTCCGCGTGCTGTAGAACTGATCGCGCAGTCCCATAATATTTGTCAAAGACCTGCGCGTGCTCAAGAAAGGCGTCGCGCTCGATCATGGCTTCAAATTCTTCGCGAGAGATGAAGTGATACTCACGGCCATCCTGCTCGCTGCCGCGCGGCGGGCGCGTGGTGTAAGAGATGGAAAACTCCAGGTTGGGCACGTACTGGCGTAGTTCATTCACCAGCGTGGTTTTGCCGGAACCGGAAGGCGCGGAGATGATATATCGGATGCTGCTCATTCCAGGTTTTGTACCTGCTCGCGGCATTTCTCAATCTCCGATTTCATCAGCAATCCCAGCTCGGTAATTCGCAGGCCTTCACCAGCCACGCCGGAAGTTTTGGAGAGCAGCGTGTTGGCCTCGCGATTCAGCTCCTGCAAAAGAAAGTCCAGCTTTTTCCCGACTTCGCCGCCCTGGTCCAGCAGCTTGCGGAAGTGATCGATATGGGTGCTCAAGCGAACCAGCTCTTCCTGGATATCGCTGCGCTCGGCCAGGATGGCAGCCTCCTGCAGCACGCGGTCTTCATCGGCGTTCTCAATCAGCTCCAGCATGCGCGACCGCACTTTTTCCATATACGCCTTGGAAACGGCTGCGCGGAGCTTGTCCACTTCGTCTGTTGCCTTCTCCAGCGAGTCCAGCCGGCGGCGCAGTTCATTTTCCATGCCGCGGCCTTCCTGTTCGCGCATAGTATTCAGCTTCTGGATTGCCTGTTCCAGCGCGGCCAGAACCGATGTTTCAAAATTTCCGTCCACTGGCGTCATCGCGCCCAGCGCGCCGGGCATGCGAAATACGTTATTTAGATCAGGATCTCCGGTAATGCCGAATTCGCGCGCCGCCTTGCGGAACGCCTCAACATATCCGCCCACCAGTTCGCGATTGAACTCATAGCCCGCTCCGCCCCGGCGCTCCACACCCAGCGTTACATCGATGTGCCCGCGCGCCAGGCGTTCTTTCAGCACGCGGCGAATCTTCATCTCAAGCTCGTCCATTTCAACCGGCATGCGGAGCTGAGGATCGAGAAAGCGATGGTTGACGGACTTCAACGACAGGGTGAATGAAGTGCCTTCGCCTGCCTGAGACTTTACCTGCGCGAATCCGGTCATGGAGCGGATGGACATAATATGTTCTTGGACCTTTTAGTTTTTAGAACCTAGTTTTTAATGAGGCTCACGGACGACAATGCCGGGTTCGTCAACCATTTTGGGGTCTAACTCCATAAACTGCAATTCATATAATTTGCGGTAGGTTCCCAGGCGGGTCAGCAGATCTTCATGGGTGCCGGAATCGGCAATGTGCCCGCCTTCCAGGACCACAATGCGGTCGGCATGGCGGACAGTGGTCAACCGGTGCGCAATCACAAACACCGTACGGCCGGAGATCAGGTTCTGCAATGCGCCTTGCACCAGCGCTTCAGATTCCGTGTCTAAAGACGACGTGGCTTCGTCCAGGATCAGGATGGGAGCGTTCTTGAGCAGCGCGCGGGCAATCGCGATGCGTTGGCGCTCACCGCCGGAAAGCCGTAATCCGCGCTCGCCGATCATCGTGTCATATCCTTCGGGCAGACGCATGATGAAATCATGCGCCAGGGCGGCTTTGGCAGCTTCAATCACGGCTTCCTCGGTAACGTGCGGCTGGCCATAAGCTACGTTGTTGCGCACCGTATCATTAAAGAGGATAGTTTCTTGCGTTACCACGCCGATCTGGGCCCGCAGTGAGGCCAGCGTGACATCGCGAACATCATGCCCATCAATCTTGATGGCCCCTGAAGTTACGTCAAAGAAGCGCGGAATCAGGTTGACCAGCGTGGTCTTGCCCGCGCCGCTGGAACCGACGATCGCCACTACTTCTCCGGCACGCGTTTCCAGATTCACGTTGTGCAGAATCTCGGTTTCCGGACCATTCGCGCCACCGTAAGAGAAGCAGACGTTCTCAAAACGCACTCGCTCGCGGAAGGCAGGCAGCGCAATCGCGTCCGGCCGTTCGCGGATCTCATCCTGCTCGTCGATGAAGCGGAAAATCTCCTGCGACGCGCCCAGTGCCTGCTGAAAACTGTTGTTGAAAAACGCCATCTTGCGCACAGGATCATAAAGGCGGAAGACCGCGATAATAAAAGCGATGAAAACGCCGGGCGTCATGGCGCCACTATTGATCTGGTTGCGGCCCACCCAAAGCAGCAGCGCGATAGCCAGCACACCGACTATGTCCATCAGCGGCGAGCTTACAGCCTGCACCGCTACCGATTTCAGGTTGGCGCGGAAAAGCTTTCTGGCCGCGGTATGAAAGCGGCTGCTCTCCCATTTCTCCATGCCAAAAGCCTTTACAATTCGGTTGCCGGCAATGCTTTCATGCAGAATATTCTGGATGTCAGCCAGCTTGTCCTGGCCCCTGCGCGTAGTGGTGCGCACACGCCGCCCAATTTTGCCGGCGGAAACAATGACAAACGGAACAAAGATCAGCAGCACCCACGCCAGCTTGTGTCCCAGCACAATTACCGCGCCCACAAGAAAGATCAAGGTGAACAACTGCTGCAGGAACTCGGCCAGCGCAATGGTGAGCGTCACCTGGACTTTCTCTACGTCGTTTACAACGGTCGAAACCAACATGCCGGTGGAATGGCGGGAGAAAAATGAGATCGAGCGCTGGAGAATTGTGTCATACAGGCGGTTGCGCAGATCGGTAATCAGGCCAAAGCCTGCATGATTAACCAGATAGGTGCCAATGTAGTCGCAAACACCCTTGATCAGCGCCGTCCCCACCAGCGCCACAGCAACTACAGTCAGAGGATTGCGGAAATGCTGGGGAACAAAGTCCTGCAGATAAACCACATGGTGTGTGCCGGGAAGATTGGGCAGCAGCGTTAGTGAACGCCCTGGGCTCTTGGGGTTCAAGACCTTATCGATGATCGGCCCCATCAAAATAATGCGGAAGCTTTCCATCGCGCCAACAACAGCCATCAGCAGAACGGAGCCGATGAAATGCGGCGCATACGGACGGAGGTACGCGAGCAACCTTGTCAGTTGTCGCATAGGGCTCCCTTGGCTGCAGGAAACATTGCTCCCATTCTAAAGGAGTGTGGCTGAAATGCGAGTAACTGAATGAACGTAAAGTATTGTCAATTACCGGGGCGAGTCACGATGGACAACCTTCACCGGGTAACGCGCCTTGGCCAGCAGCTTCTTAACTTCTTCAGCGATAAAGACAGAGCGGTGCTGGCCTCCGGTGCAGCCAAAGCCGATGGTGAGGTAGCTCTTGCCTTCGCGCACATAATGCGGCAGAAGATAAACCAGCAGCGCGGAGATGCGGTCGATAAATTCCTGCGTCTGCGGGAACGAACGGATGTACTTAGCCACCTTCGGATGGCGTCCCGTATAAGGGCGGTACGCGGGGATGAAATGGGGGTTCGGCAAAAAGCGAACATCAAATAGTAAATCCGCATCATTGGGCACGCCGCCCTTGTAGCCAAAGCTGACCACCGAGACCATGATGTCCTTATCGGTGCTGCCGGCCGTAAATTTGGTGGTGATGTGCGAGCGCAGCTCGTGCACATTGAATTTTGAGCTGTCCACCACAATATCCGCCAGCGCGCGGATCGGCTGCAACAGGCGGCGCTCCTGCTCCAGCGCTCTCTTCACCGTGGAATCTTTCCCCAGCGGATGCGGGCGGCGCGTCTCACTAAAGCGGCGCAACAGCGCCTCGTCGGACGCCTCAAGAAAAAGCACAGTCGTCTTGATCTGCTTGCGCAGGGACTGGATAATTTTGGGCAACCGCTTTAATTGCTCACCTTCGCGGATGTCCGCCACCAGAGCGGCTTTTTCGATTTCAGCAGATTGCTTTGCCAAGTCGGCGAAACGCGGGATCAGATCGATCGGCAGATTGTCGACGCAGTAATAGTCGAGATCTTCAAATGCCTTGAGCACTGAAGCTTTTCCGGAACCTGACATGCCGGTGATGATGACGAGATGGCTAGCGCTTTGGCGAGGCCGCGATTTGACACGTCCGCCTTGCAATTTCCGAGAAGGGGACACATAAAAATATTACCACGAAGCTATTTTGTGTTTTTCCGGGGCTTCAAAGGCCGCTTGCAATGCCGATGGCTCCAACTGGCTTGAGAGCGAATACATGCTGCGCCACGCGCGCGTCAACATGCGCGACTCCATCTGGCGTTTCCACTCCGCCGCGCTTTCCTCGGCCAGCGTGCGTCCCGGAGAGACCGGCAGCCCGTGCAGTTCAGCAAGATATCCCGTACCCAGCTTCTCCCATGCGTCAAACAGGCGGCCTTCTGCCCACAGCAATGCTATATCCAAGCGCTGCTTTTGCATGCGTGTGAGCTTGTTGTTGCGGATGCGGTAAACCCAGAACAACGCTTTCGAAGGATTGTCGCGGAACCATGCCTGAAAGACTGCTGCCTCGAGAAAAAGGTGGTCGCGCATTTTTGGCGTGGCGTATGAGAGAACTTCCAGCGCGCTTTCCAGATATTTTGTGGCGCAGGTAATGTCCTGGCGCTCAGCGGCCCACAGATATGCCAGCCAGCGCGCGACGTAAGCATCTCGCGAGTCGTCAGAAACCGCGGCGGCGCGGCCAACGCAAGCCTGGTTCCAATCGCGAGGATGGCGGCCCTGATTCAAAGCAATCTGGCAGCGGATATTGGAAAGCCAGCGCTCCGCCTTGGTGTCATTGCGCAGCAGCATCAGCAGACGAGCGCCTTCAGAAAAGATGCCGCGACGGTTCACGTCCGGCAGGCAAGCGGCAATAGCCAGCAGCGCAGAAAATACCGCTCCCACGTGCAGGCTGAACGCAACAATAAAATCTGGGTTCGCAAAGTACACCGCGGCTTCTAACGCGCCCGCCAGCGATATGCTGGCAAGCGGCCCGCCCAACATCAAAAACAATAACCGGCGGCGCAATGTAGCATCATCTTGATCGCTCACGCGCGGCTCTAGTATAGATGCCCCTAGAGTGATTACGTCTCCACAGTAAATTCCGCTGCAGCCAGCGTGCCTGCCCAAATGTAGCGTACCAATCTTGATTTGCTTGAGCCTGAAGCCCAAAAACCATCCGGCCAGGATATGACCCACTTCGTGAGTAAAGCCCGCGCTCAGAGCAGCGATCACTGGGATCAGGGCGGCCCAATATCCTGGCGCAATTTCAATGACGGCGCGCAGGCTGGGCAATGCAACCAGAATGAGAATAGCCAGGCTGCTGGCGAGAAAGTATTCGCCCGCGCTCAGACTCTCTTTGGTCTGCGGCGGCAAAGGACGAAAAACGTCCAGCACCGGCGTGGACGTTGGCGAATAATGTTGTGCGGTGTTCAGTTTAGTCTCGGCTGCAAGTTCCATGGGGAGTACGGTCCAAACGGCCCTTCCACCCACCATCATAGGGTCAACGATGGCCTGCTGGCATGAGGTCGTTGGTAGATGGCCTTTGGTCACTGCAATCGGGACTTAGCCGGGCGCGACAACCACGCGCACAAAGAGCAGGTTAACGCGCCCGACTAGCGAAAGTCTCTTGGATCAAGGCTTGTGTGAAGTCTCTCCGCCAAGCGTCACTTTGATTCCACTGCGGAAATTGAGCGGCAGCGCGGGGAAGCCCGGAGCCGGATCATAGTGCTGGCTGGCCAGGTTCTCAATGGCCGAATAGAGCTGAAGGTATCTGTTGAGACGATAGCTGCCGCTGACGTCGATCTTCTGGTAAGCCGCTGCCAGATTATGGTTAGGAAGAAGCATGGTGGATCCAAACGAGGAGTCGAACAGGAAGGTACTGCTGTCCCGGCGGCCGATGAAGTTGCCGCTCAGCGCCAATGCCAGCTTGTGCCGCGCATATCCCAGATAAACACTGGCGACGTGTGGAGCGCGATTGAATGGCCGGTTCCCCACCAGCGGAGAAAATGCTCCGATAGGAATGGTTGGAAAGAGCGGATTGAAAGACGGAAGAAGCTCGTCGCTGGAAAACGACCGGCGGACCACTCCGTCAAGATATGTGTAAGCGGCGCGTGTTGTGAAGCCGTGGCCCAGGCTGAGATTGAGTTCGGTTTCTGCGCCCAGAGAACGTGTGGCGAGCGAGTTCACGCTGGCGCCAAAGGGCGTAACATCGAGAATCCCTTGAGGCACACCCAGTTTTGCCAGACCGCCAGGGCTGACGAACTCGATTTCGTTCGTAAAATGGTTGTCAAAAAACGTGACGCCTAGTTTTGCGCGGCCATCCCAAAAAAATTGCTCTACTCCGGCATCAAAGCTGCGCGACCGCACCGCGCCAATGGGCCCAATGTGGAACTGCGAGATCAACTGCGGTCCGTCAGGGAGTTGGGAAAGCAGCGCGAACAAAGAATTGCTGGTCGAAAAAACATCCGGTTCCTGGATTCCCTGCCCATAGTTGAATTTGAGTTTGGTGCCGGCAAGTGCGCCTGTCGCGCGCGGACGCACAAGATAGTAGGCCAGCGAAGCGCGAGGTGTAGCAGCCAGACCGAACACGGCATTTTTTTCCACGCCGACGCCAAGCGTAGCGTAAAACCGGTTCCACAAGTTGCCGTGCACCTCGCCGGTATAGCTGTAATTAGTGCGCTCCACCGGCTTGGGGCCGCGTTCGTTTTCAAAGTGGAAAGCAAAAA
The DNA here is from genome assembly GCA_036515395.1 of Candidatus Angelobacter sp. Lineage (GTDB taxonomy): Bacteria > Acidobacteriota > Terriglobia > Terriglobales > Acidobacteriaceae > Angelobacter. Next base: position 1,944 of record DATBVH010000560.1, on the reverse strand, counting down.
GCGCGGTCAAGCGAGTACCGAACGAATAATCGGACTGGAACGTGAGCAGGTCATTATTGTTCAGGATGAAGAAGCGCTGCGGATAGTCGCCGCCAAAATCCAGAATGGCTTGGCCGGTGGTGCTGAATCCGTTAGCGCCGTAAATCGTCACTGTCTTGCCCAGGAAATTGGGGCCGGAATCAAAGCCGGGAAACGGATCAAAGGGTATGCCGGTAGGCGAGGGATTCACAAACTCAGAGTTCTGCCGCGTGGCTCCGTAACGCAACAGGTTGTGCCAGTGTGACGTGGTCTGGTTCTGGAGCGTGGCGCCGATATAGGTATTGTCTTCCGTCTGGAAGGAATCGTCCGGAATACCGAAGAAATCGATAGCGTTGGGAACATCCACCTTCGCGGCCACGCGGCGAACGGTTAGCCGCAAGCTAGTGGAAGCGCCGGGCGACCAGCCAAAATTTCCGGCATATGTCCCATTGTGGAAGTGCGGATTGCTGGAAGTATTGCCGCCATCGTACCGCGCAAACTCAGAGAAGTAATCAATCTGCCGGAAGATGCCCCCGAGAGACAAATCATTATGCAGGCTGTTGAAATTTCCTGCGTCAAACGCGTAGCTGAGTTGCGGAGTAAAAGTTGAGCCTTGTGAGGTGGTCATGTTTACCACGCCGGCCAGCGCATCGGAGCCATAAAGCACGCTGTTGGGGCCGCGAAAGATTTCAACCTGATCGATCCCCGTGGTGAAGATTCCGCCAAAATCTACCGGGCCTCCAATTTCATTCAGCGGAACGCCATCCAGTAGCACTTTGTTAAATTTGCTTTCACCACCGCGGATGAAAAGAGATTCATTGATCCCGCGCTGACCGTTTTCCAGCACCTGCACCCCGGGAACCGGCCGCAACGTTTCCAATACTTCTGGCTTGTACTGAAACTGATCTGAAGTGACGACAGAGACGGACGCACCGGTCTGTGTTTCCGGTAAGCTGGTCCCGGTGGCGGAAACGACTACCTGTTGCGATACGCTGCCGACCTTGAGCGTGAGATCGACCGCCGCATTGCTGCTGCTGCCAATGTAGATGGCATCACTTTGTTGCGTTGCAAAGGATGGCGCAGTGGTTCTGACCTGGTAGCGTCCGGGCGGAAGCGGCAGGAACCGATACTTCCCTTCCGCGTCGGTGGTGGTTACAGAAACTTGTTTACCTTGACGAAGAAGTTCGACCTGAGCGCCGGAAATTACTGCGCCAAGAGGATCGGTGACCGTTCCGTGAATGTTGCCGCCCTCGGCTATGGCCGAGATAGTTGTGAGTGCGAATGCCAGCACAAGACCGGCGTAAAGAAGCAATTTCATATGTGAGACTCCTCCCGCGGAAGTAGTCAATGGTCGCAAGCGGCACGATGGGATGAAGAGCCTATTGCGCGCGCAGAAAAAGTTGCGGAACAGCACGCCGAGCCGGGGCATCGATTTAAAAATTGCAGGAGGATTCTTTCTGAGCAGACAAAAACCTGCTGACATCGAAAAACCTCTGCAACAATAGATCGGGACCCAGAATCGCAAGAAAGCTCTCCGGCTCTCCCTGCGCAGCCGGAAACGCCCAATGACGGGCATCTGGCCGGTCTCCTGACTTACGCCTCAAGTGAACCTGAAGCGCCTTCCCGGGTCTTTCTCTCCCAGTGGCATGTTGCTCAGGTTCTCAGCGCTTACAGTTGCGGGGCAGTGGCGGATTCTCACCGCGCTTCCCATACACCAAGAGTGCATCGTTTATACCTGAGAGAAAGAAGACGGGTCAACAAGGGATGGCAGCTGATGTAGTATCGCTGCTTCGTGGAGACTCATTCCATTTCGAAGGTAAGCAGCGAAATTCCCGCCGTGCGCAACGAGGAAGCACTTGCGCGACAGCTCAGCGCTCGCCAGTTAACGATGATTGCACTCGGTGGAGCGATCGGCACGGGATTGTT
>DATBVH010000559.1:0-8391 GCA_036515395.1 Candidatus Angelobacter sp. | reverse complement strand
CGTGGTCCCTCTTCGAAAGGAGACGCAGAGGAGATAGGGTGAAGACAAACCCTTTAACCACAGCGCGGCAGAGCCGCACACAGGAAGAACACAATGAGGCGGCAGGATTTTGGGCGTGATGAAGGCGACCGTGCGACCGCGTCACTGTCAAAGGAAATGACGTTCCGGCAGAAGGCCCAGGAACGCGGGCTGCTGCAACTGGTTGAAGCGGCCATTGGCCGGATCAACAACGGCACCTTTGGCGAATGCCTCCATTGCGGCCAGGACATCAGCGCAAATCGATTGACCGCGGTGCCATGGAGCCGGTATTGCATTACCTGCCAGGAGCTGATTGTCGAGCAGCAGTGAAAAACTTTTACCACAGAGGCCACAAAGGAACACAGAGGAACACAAAGGTAGATCGGGTGATCGCGCGTGACCGGGGAGAGTCAAGCACACGCGGATACAGCACAAAGAAAACCCCTCCGGCCACGTGCCCGAGGGGTGCATTTGGTTAGAAAGTTACAGAATCTTGTTAGTGTTGCGGCGGCTTCTCCGCGCCAGCGCCTCCGGATTTGGTGGCTTTGCCGTCCATGAAGGTGGTGTAGGTGGCGCCGCCGTCCATCGAGCCCTCAAATTTGAGGTCGTATGAGTTGGGCGAGGTGATCTTCTCAATAAAGCGGCCGTTCATGGTCTTGCCGCCCTCTTTGCTCACGCTGGTCCAGGTCCAGGTGTCGCCTTCGACAGTGCCTTTGGCCACGGTGTGCTCGCCGGTGCTAGCAAACTCGTCATAGGTATAGACCTTGTCTTCCGTGTTGTATCCCAGGAAGGCGATGGTGGTGAACTTGCCCATGGCGCCCATGTCAGCGGCGCTGTGGATCACAACGAAAAATCCTCCGGGCAGCCATTCGGCGTGCGCCGTCTCGGTGCCTTTTCCCCCGGGCCCCATGAGGCCGGGTTTCACCTCGAGCGACTGTTTCCAGTTACCGAGGAAATATTTGAGCTTCTCGATTTCAGGGCCGGGTTTAGGCGGCCCGGGCGGATTCTGCGCGGAGGCGATTATCGCCGCGAGCATGACGGCGGCCAGAGTGATTGTCGTCTTCTTAGAAGCCTTTTTCATGGTGGTGCCTCTCCTTCTGGGATTCGAGCAATTGTGATTTGTGTGGGAATGCCGGGAGGATGCTATGACAAGGGGGAGGCGGAGTCAAATGGGCTGTTACGAAGCACAAGAGCGAAGGCTGGGTGGTGTCTTATTAGTGTGATAGGACACTACCAAGGCTGCGGGAATCTGGGTAGGCTTGTAGCTTTCGCAAGAATCGCGGATCGGGAAATCAGAAAAACCTTTAACCGCAGAGGACGCAAAGGGCGCAGAGGAACAAAACCCTTTAACCACAAGGGATACGAAGGAACGCAGAAGAGGATCGGGTGATCTGGTGATCGGAAAGCAATAACCCTTACCGCGGATTTACGCGGATGATCGCGGATCAGGAACACCCTTACCACAGAGGACACGAAGGAACACAGAGGAAAGGCGCGGGGCGGAGCGCGGAAATCAGTAGTTTTGGCGACGCGACGCAATAGCTCGCAGCGTTTCCTGGCGAGTTGGATCAGCAGCGGATTGAACTAAACCTAACCCATCTAGATCATCTACCTACGTTCATTTTAAGTTATAATTTGCCAACACCCCCCAGCTAATCCTATGGAGATCCGGTTGAAATGCCCGTTATCTGGAATGACAACGCCCAATATCGCTTAGTTGAATACGAAAATGAAGCCGACCTAGAAAGTGCGATTATCCAAGTGCAGAGCTCGCTGTTTGGCCATGATCGCTACTATTTGGATATCAAGAAGAAGATTGGGACGAAAGGCTCCATTCAAAACATTCCTGACGGTTACCTCCTGGACCTATCAGGCTCTAAGCCGCGGCTGTATGTCGTAGAAAACGAGTTGGCGGCACATGATCCATTGCGTCACATTGCCGTTCAAATCCTGCAATTCTCATTGTCGTTTGAAGCAGAGCCTCTGATAGTCAAAAAAGTGCTGTTACAAGGCCTTGATAGCGCTCCCGATGCCAAGCACGCTTGTGAGGCCTACGCAAAGGAACGGGGGTATCGCAATGTTGATCACCTGCTTGAACACCTTGTATTTGAAAGTCCATTCTCCGCATTGGTCGTGATTGATTCGGTCCCTGACAACCTCGAAACCATTTTGTCTAAGAAATTCAGGTTTGCTGTAGAAGTGTTAGAGCTTGAACGATACGAAAATATGGCGGGCCAGCACGTCTATCACTTCTCTCCCTTTTTGGAAGATGTGCTTGGCGAGTCCTCCGCTTCAGCCAGCAACCAGTTTGCGACCTCATCCGTTAGCCCTGATGAAATTGACACGATTGTCGTCCCAGCCAGGAAGGACGGATTCGAGGAAACTTTTATCGGCGAGAATTGTTGGTATGCTGTTCGAATCCATGGAAGTGTTCGCCCCCAGATAAAATACATCGCTGCATACCAAATTGCCCCCATTTCAGCGGTTACCCATGTTGCTCCGGTCCGAGCAATTGAACCGTACAGAGACACCAGTAAATACGTGCTTTACTTCACGGAGCCGGCTAAACCCTTTGGCCCTTTGCCTCTAGTCAAAAATGGCCTAGTCCGTGCTCCGCAGGCGCCGCGATACACCACGTATGAGAAGTTGTTGAAAGCCAAGACAATGGATGATGTGTTTGCGGCGACTCCGAGCAATTCGCTCGCCGCGGCCCAACCTGCCGGTTGATACCCTGTTGGTTTTGCGCTCCAACTATTTCCCTATGGAAACTCGCAGAAAGACAAGAATCTACCATGCTTTACAGCCTCGAAAAAAATGGAACTGATTTCGTTGTGAAAGAGCGATTCATCGAAAAGGCAGCATCAAAAGTGGGCATCTTGGAAAAGGCCATTGAAAGCTGGATTGCTCACAATCCCAAATTGCTATTCCCTAAGGAGGAGGTTTTGGTTTTCGCGCAGTCGGTCAAGGGGCAAAGTATGGCTGACGTACTTGCTCTCGATTCCTTTGGGAACTTGATCGTGGTCGAAGTAAAACGCGATTGGTCTGACAGATCCACCGTTTCACAATTGCTCGAATATGCTGCCGGGTGTAAGGAGTGCGCGTATGAGTTTTTCAATCAGCAGGCCAAACAATACGAGAAATGGCCTGGGGGCGAGCTGATAGAGCGATTCAGAGTATTTGCAGAGCGCCCTGACTTCGCGCAAGCGGAACTTTGCAAGCGTCAACGCGTTTTTATTGTTGCTCCGGAGTCTGACACAGGACTGAAGAAAATCATTGATTGGTTACGTTCCTATGGTGTTCCTATCGAATTCATTCCATTCCGGTTGTTTGCGGATGATGCCCAAAGCCCCCGCTTTATCGATATTGTTGGGGTCACCGGCGAAACTGAAATGCAAGTTGAAGACGATAGCTGGGCTGGGCTGGACATTGGATTTTTAATACCAACGAGACTTACTGCCCAGGAGCTTATGAAAAGATGTTTGAGCGGAACTTAATCGCAATTTATGGCTATGAGAATGGCGGAGCGAACCTTGAAGGGGCCTTGCCGGGGCAAAAAGTCTTGGCCTACGTAAATGGCGAAGGAATCAGAGCGCTTGGAGAGATTCAGGATTCGGCCGTTCGGCCAGGGAAAGGGATATTTCTTGACCCGAATGGTCAGCAATATCCCGACGAGTACCACTTGCCTGTGTCGTGGAAAATCATCTTACAGCCAGGAGCAGCATTATCAAATTCTGAAGCATCAGCAATGGGCTATAGCCTCCCTATTAGGACTGTCTTCGGACGCTTGCGTCGCGGACGATTGGCCAGCCAACTTGAGGCTACTATAAAAAAGAGGGCTGCTGTTTGAGTAACTTGCGCTCCGCTTTGCTGCGTGCGGGCCTGCGGCGCGAGGAAGGATTTTCCAGGATTTTTTTCACTAATTCGCTTCGCTCACCCCGGACTGAAGTCCGGGGCTTAAAAGGGCCGTTCTTCCACCCAGCATGACGCTGAAGCGTCATGCGCAACAAAAGATTTTAGGTAGAACTCCCTGACGTGGCATGGCAGAGGAGACATTCTCTGGATGTTTCGACTCGGCCTAACTCCTCCGCTACGCGGGATCGCTCGGACTTCGCTCAACATGACAAAATACAAACAGTTTCAATTTAATTGAAGGCCACGAGATAAGAAAGCCCTTGTGTGGCGAAGAAAGTTCTTGCTTTCGATCTTTATTCGTGCTATAAAGTAAGCTGCTGGAGCGACCGAACGAACCACCTGCGAGCCCTCCACCAGCCGGCCAAACGCAAGCCTACAACGGCCGGCGATCTGTCGCCGATTTATCTACTGCGACGGGATTTTCCAATTTTGCGAATTCCGATTTGCGAGGGCAAAGCCATGCAGGGCAAGAAGTCTCCCATTTCCAAAGAACAGGTCTTGAGCACTCTTCAGCGGGTGGCCACGGACCTGGGGCGGGCGCCCACGCGGGAAGAGCTGGAGCAGATGAGCGGGATTTCTCCGGGGGTGGTGAGGAGACATTTTACGAGGCATCGGGCGGCAGTGAGAGCGGCGGGGCTGGAGCCGGCGCCGACCGGGCCGGGGCGGATGATCCAGAATGAAGACCTGCTGGAGGACTGGGGCCGGGTGGCGCGAGAGCTGAAGCGCGCGCCAACACAACCAGAGTACGCGAGCGCAGGAAAATATTCATACCGGTGCGTGATTGACCGGTTCCAGCGCTGGAAGCTGACGGCGGCGGCCTTTATTGACGCAGAAGCAAATGGCAGGCTGCGCGGCGAATGGAAAGACGTGGTAGAGACGATAAGAAGCACGCCGGAGCCGCGACCGGTACGGCAGGAGCGCTGGGCGAGAAAGTTTATGGCAGCAGCGAGAAGAGGCGGGCAAGCGCCGAGTTTGCAGACGGAGCCGTTGAATGCAGGGCTGCCGCCTCCGCTGGTGGGAATGAAGTGCGTAACGGCCACGATGCTTACGGTGCTGGTGGCCAGCACGGTGCTGGGAGGCGGATTTTTAAGGAGGGTGCTGCCGGACCGTCCGCTGCTGGGAGAGCCGATGCATACGGAGCGGCTGACGCACGAACCTGTGAACGAGATGGGCGTGAGCATGCTCTTTGCGATGGTGGCGCGAGACCTGGGATTCATTCTTGAGTCAGTGCAGGCGCCGTTTCCGGATTGCCGGGCAAAGATGGAAGTGATGCCAGGACGATGGCAGGACGTGAGAATTGAATTTGAAAAAGATAGCCGGTCATTCGCGGAGCATGGGCACGATCCGAAAGGATGCGACATGATTGTGTGCTGGCGGCACAATTGGAAAGCATGTCCGAAGGAGATGATGGTGCTGGAATTGAGGAAAGCTATCCGCATCAGCGGTCAGCACTCAGCCAAACCGGAAAACACCTACCACGGAGGCGCGGAGACACGGAGGAAAGCGGGTAAACAAAACTTTAACCACAAAGGTTACGCAGGAACACAAAGGGACGCCAAGAAAATCGGGGAAAAAATTCTTACCGCAGAGGACGCGGAGGACGCAGAGGAATAGGAAAAGGCAACAGCTTACCGCTGGATTTACGCGGGTGATCGCGGATCAGGAAATCGGAAAAAGCTTTTACCACAGAGGGCGCAGAGGAAAAATAGCGGAGATCGGGAATGACAAAAACCTTTCACCGCAGAGGACGCAGAGGGCGCAGAGGAACCGGGGATCGGGGTAAGGCAAATAGCAAACAGACACCCATACGACTCCTCTTTCGCAAGCTCAGAGTCGCTCAGGGCAGGCTACGGAACACAAGGAAATTGGAGATCGGGTGAAGCAGTTGGGGGCATGGTCGCAAGAAAAAACCCCTCCGGCCACGTTGGGCAAGAGGGGTGCGTTTGGTTAGAGAAAATTACAGAACTTATTGTTGCGGCGGCTTCTGGGCCGGCTGATCAGTGGTGCTGGGCTGAGTAGCGGGCTGCGTTGCCGGAGCGGTCTGAGTTGCCGGAGCCGATTGCGGAGCAGGAGTAGCGGTAACGCCGCTGCCGGTCGCGGGGGCTGAGTTGTTGCTGGCGTTCAGGTCAGCCAGGCCGTTCTTCAGCAGGCTGATCTCAACTTTGCCGCCCTTCTGGCGATGAATCTTGCCGTCTTCCGCCTGAACAGGAGCGTTGCCCATGCCGACCGTGTAGATGCGATAGACAGGAATCTCATGGTTCAGGACCAGGTAACGAACGACCATCTGCGCCATTTCACGCGAGTTCTCAATGGCCGTGGTGCCGTTGCCGGGCGAGAAGCCCTGCACTTCAACAATGTAGCCCTTCTGGTTCTTCAGCGAGGTCGCCATCTGGTCGAGCGCGTCTTTTGCGTTCTTGCTCAGGGCGCTCTGTCCGGCGCGGAAGCGGATTTCAGCCTGCGTAATGGGCTGGTACTGGTCGATCTTGCTGACCGTATCTTCAACAGTAGCAATGCGCGTGTGCGCCTGCTGCGCCGTCTGTTGGGCCTGGTTGGCGCGATTGCCCGCGTCCAGCGCGTGCGTATCGGCTTCATTGGCCTTGCTCATCGCGTTGCGGATACCTTCGGTAGCGCGAGCGTCAACGTCAGCGATCATCTTGGCGTTCTTCGCGGTGAGTTCATCGAGCTCATTCACGCGGCCGCGAACGGGATCAAGCTGCCGGTTGACATATTTCTTGCGGGCAAAGGGATTCAAATGTCCCCAGAAGCCCTCTTTGCGCGTGTAGGTCAACGGATCTTTGCCGGTCGCGGTCTGATCGTTGCTCTGGGCCTGGGTCTGCTGCGCCTGCGGTTGATCTGATGTGGTCTGTTGATTCTGCTGTGCAACCGCTGGAATTGCCATGGCGGCGACAAGCGATAACGACAATAGATAATTCTTCATTGGGGTAAAATCCTCCGAACCGGGGTCGTTCGAGCATCGGGGCCACGCTTTGTGACAGGGTTTGCCAGCTCACCCCCGATTGCGCATAACGTCACGCTTTTGACTATTGCATTGCAATTGCCAAACTCCTCATTCCAAGGCCAGCAATCCGGCCCTTTATTTTCAATATCTTACGGTGTACACCTTAGCCCCGGCTAGTACCCTGCTAAGGCTCACCGCGTAAATATTGCCCTACCGGACACGGCCAAACTGCATGGTGTGGAAAACGGGGCAATTACCCGTGGCGCCTTTGCCGCAAAAGTCAGGTTACAATATCAGGCCGTCTTTACTTCTGCCAAAGGACGAAAGCCATGGCTGAATTTTGTACCAATTGCGGAGCGCCGCTTTCCGGCCTCTTTTGCGGACGTTGCGGTCATCGTGCTCAGTCAGCAAGTGCGCCGACTCCGTCCGTTGCTTCGACACCGCAGCCCGTCGCGCAGACCGTAGCCTCTCCGCAACCAGCTTTTCAGCAGCCCGCTTCTGCTCAGCCGCCGATCGCCCAACCAACCATCGCGCAACAGCCTACCCAACCTGCGTCACAAGCGCAAACCGTGCAGCCGCAAAAATCTTCCGGCGCTGGCAAAGCGTTGCTGATCGTCGGCGGAATTATTCTGGTGCTGGTCCTGGGAGCATTTGGCGCGGTGCTCTATGGCGTCCACTGGGTCAAAGGCAAAGTATCTTCTATTACCGGCGGATCATTTGGCTCTCAGGTTTCACAGGGCAACATGTGCAAGCTGCTTTCTACAGGAGAGCTGCAGCAGATGATCGGTGTAACGGTGGAACGCAGCGCGGAAATCATGGACAACGGCGATCCCGGCTGCGCCTATTACACCAACCCGGCGGCATTCGCCGAGCTGCAAAAGCTCGCCATTGCTCAGGCGAAGCGAGACTCGGAAAAAGCTTCCCAGTATCCCGATGTCAAAAATTCGAAGGGTGATAACCCTCTTGAGCTGTTGAAGCACACTAAAGAAATGGAAGGGATTGTGAAAGGCTTTGGCCTCAGCGCGCCCGATCCCAGCGGCAGAGTTTTCTCCTTCAGCGTGAACCGCAATTTCGGCAGCGGAAATTGGATGCCGCTCCGTACCACGCTCTCCGTCGTCCCCGGGTTCGACGAAGTCACTGGCGTGGGCGACAATGCGATGATCGGCTCTTTCGGCCACGCTTTCTACGTGCTGAAAGGTGACAGCGTTATCAAGCTGGACACTGTGTACTTGCCGGAAGCGCGCATGCGCGGCTCGGAGATCGCGAACAAATTGATTTCACATTTGTGATAACGATCGCGATGACATGAAAGAACTTGACTAAGGCTTTTCCACCGCCGGCACTACAAACTCACTTAGATACTGCTCCAGCTTTTCGCGATTTTTCTCGCGATAGCCGGGATAGTCCTGCGCGATACCCTGATCGGCAGCATTCAACAGCACATATGGCTCAATCATTTTGGCCTGGTATAGCTTGAGCAGCAGAATTAGATTGGGGTCTTT